>JAEZIB010000106.1 GCA_023416275.1 Bacillota bacterium
GAATTAATGCAGTAAATAAACCTTCTTCAAGTCCCGTAAGAATGCAAATGACCCGTATTAGGGAATTTGAAAAATCTATCATCTAGCTTCGCTATCTGATAGACGGTAAGAATGCAAATGACCCGCATTAGGGAATTGAAACAGTGTTATGGCAATTTTTGCACCATCACTCATGCAAATAACCTGTTACTGAGAAATCCTTACCTCGTTGTAGGGGTTTTTTATTTTGGGGCAATAATTTTATAGCATCACTTTTAGGTCAATAATTCTGATATTAAACTAATACAGCTGAATGAGAGGTGGATGTCATGCAATTATTTATTAATACACCAGGTGCAAAACTGCGAAAAAGTGGTGGACTTATTGAAGTTACAACAGATGAAAATAAAGAGCAGTATGCATGTAATAAGATTAACCAAATAGTAATATCTACAAGTGCATCTTTAACTACAGATGTGCTTGAGCTGGCAATGGAAAACAATATTGATGTGGTATTCCTAAAACGCAATGGTTCACCCTTTGGCAGAGTGTGGTATTCAAAACTTGGGAGTATCAGTACAATTAGAAGATTACAGCTAAAGCTTACAGATATTCCTATGGGCACTATTTTAATTAAAGAATGGATAGGGCAGAAGCTGCATAATCAAATAAAGCATCTTGAAAAGCTAAAACTAAATAGAACTGGCGAAAAGGTATGTACACTTGATAATGCTATTTCAAGGATTGAGAAGCTTCGGCAAAATGTAATAAGCGTTGAAAATAAGCCTATAGCTTCTGTGAGAAATACTATTGAAGGTTTTGAGGGTACGGCTGGTCGTTGCTATTTCGGCGCGTTAGGAGCTGTTATTCCAGAACAATATACCTTTAGTGGTAGGAATAAAAATCCATCGGAGGATATGTTTAATTGTATGCTGAATTATGCATATGCAATTTTGTATTCTAATGTTGAAAAGGCATGTATATTATCAGGGCTAGACCCATATATAGGAATAATGCATGTTGACAATTATAACAAAACGTCAATGGTATTTGACATTATTGAAATGTACCGAGGCTATATGGATGAAGTAGTATTTAAGTTATTCTCAAAAAGGCTAGTAAGAAAAGAAATGTTCGATATTGAGAAGTCAAGCTATTGGCTAAATAGAGAGGGAAAGCAGCTGCTAATTCAGCAGATAAATGAAAGATTGAGTGAGAAAATAAGATACAAAGGAAAACTGACAGTTCTTAAAAATATAATTGAATTAGATTGCCACTCTATAGCAAATAAAATTTTAGAGGAGGCAGAGCAGAATGCTGGTTTGGGTTGTGTATGATATTAGCAGTAATAAAACTAGAAACAAGGCAGTAAAATTGTGCAAAAATAAGGGGCTTTACAGAATTCAAAAGTCAGTTTTTCTTGGAGTGTTAAACCAGCACGACAAAACAGAGCTAAGAGCTATGATGGAAGATTTGATTAGTGATAGCAAGGATTCTGTGTATATATTTCCGTCACAGAAAAGCTTTTTAGAGGATACTGATTTAATAGGCAGAGGTTTTGACAAGGAGTTGATTAAGGGTGAAATTATTACAAGATTCATATAATCCACAATTTAACGAAAACGAGGTGTTCTTAACTCCTTCTCAGATTAAGCAGTTCCTCTATTGCAATAGATTCCCTTATTACATGAATTATCTTGGCATTTCTCAATATGCTGATAAAAATTTCTTTGTTAGAAAAGGCATTGAAGTACATTCAAACAGAGCTAAACACAATATTGGCTATTGTCGTAAAAAGACTGCTGGAACAGCAAAATATTTGAATGTAAAGCTCATTTCCAGAAAATATGGATTAAAGGGTGAAGTGGATGAAATCTATGAATTAAAGGATGGAACACTTGCACCCTTGGATTATAAATATGTAGAATATGCAAAAGTCGACTATGACACTATTTTGATTCAAATGAAATTATACAGTTTGATGATTGAGGATATGTTTAATACCAACGTAAGCAGGTTTTATGTTGTGTATTGCAGGGATAACAACCTTTTGAAGGAGTATTCGTTTAGAGATACAGACAGGAAGAACACCGAAAGCATTATCAGTCAATACAAGAAAGTAATTGCAGGCTACTACCCATCAGGCACAAAGTATGCTGAAAGATGCCTTAGTTGTTGCTATAGGAATATTTGTGGTTGATTTTTTATAATACTTGTCAAATGATTTGAAATAAATTAGAGACTAAAATCTGTATTGCCATAACACTTTATAAAAATTTAAAAGTATTCTTGCTACAATTTACTAAGTCAATTACAGTTAAAAGCATTAGCGACGATAAAATATCTTTTTTAACTGATAGTAGTTGACTTTTTTTGATTTGTTTCATTCATAATATTCTATATGTTTTGCCATTGTTTTTGTTGTAATTAGATGGTGGATTTAATATAATTAGACATGAACAAGTTATAATTATATAGTTTTTATTTCAACAAAATATGGTTGAAGCCTGTAATTATTGAAATTACTGGGTTGTAGGTATGTGAATAGTATGTAAAAACGGCAAAAAAGTACCTTGAAAACCTAAAAAACATTTAAAAATGCAATCTTAACCCAATCTCAAAATGGCTGTAAGCCTTGAAAATACTGAGAATAACTCAAAAAACGAGGTAAGAATGCAAATGACCCGCTATAGGGAATTGAAACTTGATATCTCCGAAATATCACTATCACTTATTTCATGGTAAGAATGCAAATGACCCGCTATAGGGAATTGAAACACTCTGTTTCATCATTATTTAAAGCAATCTTCCATTTGGTAAGAATGCAAATGACCCGCTATAGGGAATTGAAACGCGCCATTTATTATTGTTTTAATTGCATTAATATAATGTAAGAATGCAAATGACCCGCTATAGGGAATTGAAACTTTTTCATATGCAACCCACCAGCATAGTGTCTAAGGGTAAGAATGCAAATGACCCGCTATAGGGAATTGAAA
>JAEZIB010000174.1 GCA_023416275.1 Bacillota bacterium
CAACAGGCGGAGTAACATCGTCAATATCCAAAAATTTAAATTTTATATTGGGATATTCTTTTTCAAGTACTTTTATCAGTCCAAACATCGTAGCATTTTCAGGCATAATTTCTTCAACGCCTTGTAGAACTTTATTAGCATTTTTTGCAACAACAACCAAACAAACCGTTCCTTTAATCCTGCTTTTCATAATGGATTTGCATAAACGAAATATGCTGTTAACTCCTCTTTCAAGACGTTCTTCTAATTCTTCCATGCTTATTGGTTCATTTTCGTCACTTAATGAAAACATATGAAAAATATGTGTTAACCCCTTATCACTTAACTCTTCAAATAGTCTGTCATAGTCCTCCTGTCTGTTTCCTATAGAATAATGGTCTGGTGATAAATAGCAATACTTACTACTGATATCTACACTTATTGTCTTCCAGCAATTGTTATTTAGCATATCTTCAATTTCTTTGCAGATATTTATTTCGCTATTGAGAAGCAAAGCACAGCCTCTTTCATATTTCTCTGGATCGAGTTCTTCAATTTTAGGAACCCATCTAGTATGGTAAAAAATATTTTTATTGAATTTCTGTATATCAAGCTTTGATTTCCGAACTTTTTTAATGGAATACTCTCCAATTTTGACTAATATATTTCCATCAGGATTGATAAAATCTATACTAAAAGATATTATCTCTGACTGTTCGTCAATTTTTCCTTTTATCTTTACGTGGCTGAAAAACCGTTCAGGTAAAGAGCCAAACACCTGAAAATCCGCATATGCAAATGGAAGATATATACTATTGCTCTCTTTCCCACCTGGTAGCATGTTCAATGCTTTATTCAGTAAAGGAATAGTAGCCAAGGCATTATCAAGCATTGCTGGGTGCAAGTAGTACTGTGATAATTCCTGCTGAAATTCCTGTGGCATTTCAATAACAGAGATTAATTCCCCTTCACCTACATAAATTTCCTTGATGTTTTTCCAATGAGGTCCAAACTCAAAAGAAGTCATTGTGTTGTAGTTTTCCATATCCGGTATGATATACGATGACTTACATCTGTTTTTTAATACATCAATATCTGCAAATTCAAGTGTTCTTTGTTTTAATGGTGATATTCTGCCTTCTACATGCTTTGTCCATTCTGCTGCATTATTATTTTCTGACTTGCTTACCACATAAAATTCAAAGCCATCACCATCACGCCTAATAAAAAGTTGTGTATGTACAATCTCTTCAGGCTCTACAAAAAGCGGTTTTAGAAACTGCACATTATCAAAAATGGCACCCTCAGGAAAATGCTTGCTACACCCTTCCATAACCATTTCGACATGGGTAGTCCCAACTAAGACATATTTTTCATCAATCTTGTGTTCATTCAGTACCCAATGCCTATTAACACTGAAATCCGTAGCATATATTTCTATCCAAGGAGTTTCTGTTATACATTTGTCTAGAAGTGGCTTATTAGTAATTGCCACATATTCATCACTTATAATTTTAGCCCTCTTATCTCTAGCATTAATCCAGCATCTTTTACGTTCAAAGGGATAGGTAGGAACCCTCACGCAGCACCTTTTCTGTTCCGAATATATCTTATTCCAATTTATTTCAGTACCCTTTATGTATTCTTCACATATATATACTAATTTTTCCGTAATTGGTTTGTCTCTTTTAAGATGCTCATCAATTTCAAGTTCTATTTCCTTGGACATTTTTAGCATATCAAAGTCAGAGTATTTTTGACTTTCTGATTGAGAATTATTGCTGTAATAAATACCCTCCTGTTTTTCTATTTCTTTATATTTATCTAAGTCTATTTTCGTAAGTTTAAATTTCAAGTCTTCTTTATTTCGGAATAAAATAGCCAATCGTTCATTATAGTGTGCTCTCCTAGTATTAGCAGTGAAGCATATATCCTCAATATTAATATTTTCTGAGTTATTTATATACTTTCTATACTTAGAAATCAGTTTTGTTAACACTGTCTCATTTTTTGCAGACAATGCTAGAATATGTAAGGAATCAACATATGTTTCTTTTTCCTGTTTTGATTTAGGAGCTTCTCTAAGAACTATATGACAATTTGTCCCACTAAGTCCAAAAGCACTTACACCACATCTTCTTGGGTACTCATCAGTTACCCAGTCAGTGAGTCTATTGCTTATGTATACAGGAGAATCTTCAAAATTTATCCTCTTATTTGGTTTTTTAAAATGAAGAGATGGTACCAATTGTTTGTATTCTAAACATAAAACTGCCTTTAGCAATCCTACAACACCAGCTGAATTATCCAGATGCCCTATATTTGTCTTAACAGCACCTATAGCACAAAATTGCTTTTTATCAGTATATCTTCTGAAAGCTCTGTTAATGCCCTCAATTTCAATGGGATCACCGAGCTTGGTTCCCGTTCCATGAGCCTCAATATATGTAACTGTTTCAGGCTGAATTCCTGCGTCCTCCCATGCACGTACTATTACATCCTCCTGAGCAGTCACATTTGGAGTAGTTAAACCGTTAGAGTTTCCATCCTGATTTACTGCACTGCCTTCAATAACAGCATAAATCCTATCACAATCCTTTTGTGCCTTCCATAAAGGCTTTAAAACCATTGCAATAACACCTTCGCCAGTTCCCGTTCCGTCAGATTGTTCATCAAACGTCTTAGCTCTTCCGTCAGACGATTCAACTCCAATTTCTGCTTGTCTTACAGGGATTAAATGAAGCTGAGCTCCACCCACAATTGCCATGTCACATTCACCATTTTGTATTGATTTTACAGCTAGATGGATGGCAACAAGGGAAGATGAACAGGCAGTATCCACAATCATGCTTGGACCCCTAAAGTCCATCAGATAGGATATTCTGCTTGCAACAACAGGCTTCACATTTCCTGGGAGCGCCATTGACATGTAATTTGGTTCTGTAATTGAAACTAATTTTTTATATTCAGAATCAGAACTAAACCCCACATAAACTCCAGTTCGGCTTCCCTTTAACTTTTCTCCACCATATCCGGCATCTTCAATTGCCTCCCAGGCAGTTTGCAAAAATAGTCTCTGATTGGGATCCATTAAACTTGATTCCTTTGGAGATAATTTAAAATAGTTATAATCGAACTTATCAATTTCATCTAAAAAAGCCGCCTTATTCTTTTCAATACTATCTTGAGGAATCCCCATTAATGTTAGAGCATCAACAATATCCTGCTTTCTTCCTTCTGGAATATCTGCAATACAATCAATACCATTCTTTAAGACTTCCCAAAATTCTTCAATAGTATTGGATTTAGGAAGCTTTACCCCAATTCCAACTATAGCAATATCCTTATTAGATATTTCTTCTACAGAAAAGTTTTTTTTGCTATCTATTCCCTTAATTTTTACTGAATTAAAACCAACCATAATTACCTCCCTGCATGAATTCTAAATTACCGCATTTTTCAACAGCTCTACGTCTTTTCATACTGCTCAACAAGGGATTCAATTAATTCACAATATCCCTCAATTAATTCCATGATTTTTTCTTTTCTCAGCCGTTGGTGGTTATATTGGCAGATAAAACAAAATTCCTGCTTTTCCTCACTCAATTCAAAAATGATATCATATATCTCATTTAGTCTTATTGTGCCATCTATTTCTTTTGTTTTGCAGAAAAATGGAATCACTTTATACTCATCGTTCTTCCTTCCCTCCTGAAGCAATTCTGAAAGCGAATATACACCTTCCATTTCGTCTAATTTATTTTGAACAAATTCAAACAGCATCGAAAATCCATCAATTTCATTTAAATTAATAGAAAGAGGTATTGAAAAATTAATCTTGTGAGTTGAAGCATGAATAACAGTTCTCATACCCTCACTAATTTCTGTGAATATATATGCAAACATTGATAATAGCAAAGTATATTCATTAGTTGACTCTTTTACAGCGACTTTTCTTATCCTAAGTGCCATTTCTTTTTCCAACTTAAATTTGATAGAGTTCAAATCAGAATTTGACTTACCCCGCAGAAAATAATCATTTGGCAGGCTAATTGCCTCTAAAGGTTTAATTTCCTCTTCATTAATTGTTTTCCTTTTGATATATTGTGCCAATTTTGATATTGTTGGATAAGTAAACAGGTCTGTCCCCGTGATTACTCCAGGGTAAAGCTTTTCGATTTTTGAATGTACTTGAATCAACAAAATTGAACTTCCTCCTATATCAAAAAAATTATCTCCTGTTCCAATTTTGTCAATTTTCAAAACCTTCTTCCATATATCATGGAGAAAACTCTCTATTTCATTTTCAGGTTCAGAAAATACACTAATTTCTGTCAAAGTACTTTTCTGATTTATAAATTTTTCATATTTCCCCTTTATTATTTCTGTTTCCTCTTGATTAAAAAGCTGAACATCAATTAACTTGGTTTCAGAGTTTGCCATTATTTCATTAATAAGCTGTAAATATATCTCTGATAACTGAACAATTGTTTTTTCAGAAAATAAAGAGCAATCATAAATAAAATTGATTGAGATATCATCTCCACAAGTTACACCTATAGTCAACGCATAATTTGTCATTTCAAAAATTGAATATGACTGTATCTTTATTAGCCTTTCCTCAGTATTCAAGCTTTTATCAAGAGGATAGTTTTCAATAACCATAATTGAGTTGAATAAATTCTGTTTCCTATCAAAATTAATGTAATTTTTTATATCAGTAATGGACGATGCCTCGTACTCCTGTCTGTTTTTTAAATCCCTATCAACGGAATTGAGTATACCCATGAAGGTTTCTTCCTCAGCACACTTTACCCTCAATGGAATGGTATTGATCATTAGACCTACAATTTCCTCTATAGCTTTGATTTCAGGAGTTCTACCTGATACAGTAGTACCAAAAACACAATCGTTATTTGAATTGAGTTTTTGTAGTACAATCCCCCATGCTGTATAGAATAATGACGCAGGAGTTATTCTATTTTTCTGGGTAAAACATGCAATATTCTCATTAACCTCATTTGGCAGTCGCAATACATGACTTTTGACACCGATATTTTCATTTAGTTGTTCATCATATGGAAGCCATGTATTTTGTGTAAAGCTATGCAGATAGTCCTTCCAAAACATCTCTTGTTTTGCCTTGTCCAGTCTCTGAATCCATCTTATGTATTCTTTAAATTTATTCTTTACAGGAATTGATAGTATTTTTCTAGTGTATAGTTGTTCATACGCACTAAACAGCTCATTGAGTATTATCATGTTACTCCAGCCATCATAAATTATATGGTGGTTGCATACAATCATTTCCAGTTCTTCTTTACTCATTCTGCATAATATAATTCGGTAGGGCTTACTGCTAATATCTATTCTTTCTTTTCTTAATTCATCTCTTAAATCAGAAAGCATCTCTTCCTTCCTTCTAATATCCATATAAGCAAAGTCATACTCTCTAATATCAGGTTCATAGTCTTTTACAACAATTTGTATGGGTTTTTCAACGTTTTTCCAGCGAAATATAGTGCGCAGCATTTCATTTGTATTAATAACGGATTTCCAGGCTTCTTTAAACAAGTCAACATTTATTTCTCCTTTGATTCTAAGAGACAGCTGTTCAAAATACATTTCACTATCAGGCTCTGTTACATAGTGAAATAACATGCCTTCTTGTGTAGGTGTTAATGCTATTATGTCCTCAACATTGTTTTTATCAATTTTTTCTGAAGTACTCATCTTTTATTGTGCCTCCAAAGTTTTTCATTTACTAAGTTTGTAGTAATAGTTCATTACTTATTTGCTGTCCCGAAACGTTTTCTTGTTTTATAATCTTTCCCATTTCCATTTTTATCAGTTGGTCTGCGACACCAAAGTAACTGTCATCATGGGTTACAGCTATTATACATTTACCTTCCTTTTTAAGTTCTGGAAGAAGGTTGTTATAAAAATATTTTCTATGTTCAGGATCTTGGTCAGCAGCCCATTCATCAAACAATAGAATAGGTTTATCCTCAAGATAACTTACTAGTAATGCCAATCTTTTTCTCTGTCCTGTAGAAAGATTCGTGGAACTAAAAACACCGTTTTTTATCTGCAGCTTATCTTGAATATGCAATTTTTCTAAGAGCTCATCAATTTCCCGTTCTTTCTGTTCATAATCAACACCATACAGCTTCTGAAATAAATAGTAATCACTGAAAATTGTAGAAAACTGTTCTTTAAGACTTTGTGAATCAATAATACTATTATTCAGAATAACTTCTCCTTTATCAGCCTTATACAAACCAGTCAGCAATTTTGCCAACGTAGATTTACCACTGCCATTTCCACCAGTAATAAAGGTAATTTGTGATGAATGAAATTCAATATTAATTGGTCCCACTTTAAAATCACTACCCTCTATATTTTGAAATTCAAACTCAACTTCTCTTAATTCCAAGCTTATTTTTGAATTTGCTCCAGCTTCTATATGATTTGTATTAATTGAATCCTCCATTGAAGAAATCTCAGTAATCAGTTGACTAAGCCTGTTATAACTTATCCTCATCTGAAATATATTTGGAATTGAAGTCAAAATAGCACGAACAGGACCTGTCATATATAAAAATACAAAAATGAAATTAGTTAATGTTGAATTTTCAATATTTTTAAACACCAATGGAAAAATAAATGCCACCGCTCCAATAACCAGAGTAAATAGAAGTTCTCCAACAATAAAAGCCTTAGCAAATTGAATATCAGCAAATATTCGTTTATTTTTGTATGTTAAACAACTATCTCGCATGTCTTCTTTAAATTCATTTCTTTTTTTCATATTCAAGTTTAGTTCTTTAAATCCATTAGTAATATCATTTATGAATCTGAAAAAGACATTTTGAATATCCCTTGTTTGTTCCCAAGCTATATTTGCCTTCCAGCCTACAACATAATATACACCTGCTAATGCAACAATAACCACCAAAGAAACCAACAGACCATAAATATTAATAAATCCCAGATAGATAAAACATGCCACAAGAGTAACTAGTGCTGTGACACCTGTTACAAGTATGTTTGCAAAATTACTAACTGTTTCGGGATCATTATTCAGTCCAGCTTGTATTTTGCCGTTTTGTAGATCTTCCATATTTTTGTAGTACATTTTTAGTATTCTCTGCGTTAGTTCCATTCTTTTTTCGTATACATAGTTATTTGTAATGTTTATAAGCCTTAAACGAATCAATTGCTGACCAACTACGTAAACTATCAGCCCAATAATAAAGTATAGTAAAAGACTAACAGGAAACTCATAATCTTCTGGATTCATAGTTAAAACATCTAAAGTCTGATTTATAATAAAAATGACTAAGGCATTTCCAAAACCACTTGCTACACTTAATGCAGCTATCATAAATATTGACTTTTCGCCCTCCTTTATAAAAAGAGCTGAAAGAGTAAAATATATAAAAAGAAGTGAAATAAGCAAAGTAACCAAAATAAGTGCAACGATAACGCTACTTGGCCCCCATACAACAATAGCCTCCCAGGGATACTCAGAAAACAATACATCCCTAACCCTGTAAATGCAGTAGCCCAAAAACACTATAAACAAAGCCGACAACAGCAAATTAATAGCTTTTTTCATGTCTATTCCTGCAAATTTTCTACGCGACTTAATAATTTCAAACACCATCTGCAAAATCATTACTAAAAAAAGAAGAGCTAAAGCACCCACAATACATATGATGGTAAAACACGCCTTATCTACTGTTACATATGTATCACTTGCTTCAGGCACCCATTTGTCCATTATTAAGTTGATAATATATGGTGCCGTAAAATACACACGTCCAGAATTCATGTTTGCTAGGACACAAACGCCCAGTTTTTCATCAGGTTTAAATGCTATTGAGGATGAATATGTAGGATTGCTCCCGGCATGAAAAAACAAGCCTCCTTCTCCGAACTGACAAACATCCCATCCCGCCCCATAAGAACCATAGGTTGTCCCATATGATATAAAGGGGTTTACTTTCCTATCGGGAATATGTGATTGAACAACCAATTCTTTAAACATATCAGATTTTGTATTTATCCCAAGCTGAATACGTAACCAAGATTCCATGTCATTGATGTTAGATATTATGTAACCAGCTGGGGTGTTTCCTCTGAAATAAGGTGGATCATATTTTAAAGGCATATTGAACCCAATCTTATAACCTTGAGACATTCTGTCCTTTTGAAAATCCTCTCTAGCCACATACGTATTAGTCAACCCTAATGGTCCAATAATATGTTCTTTCATGAACTTCTCATATGTCTGTCCCGTTACTTTCTGTATTATGAGTCCTAAAATATCATAATTTATAGTGGCATATATGGCTTCTTCTCCTGGACGTCTATCTAATTCCTGTCCAACCAAGGTTTTTACTGTAGCTTCAATCCCATTTTCCTCGTCATTAGTAACAGGAATATAACCAGTAGTTTCAGAAGGAATACCACCCGTTTGATGTAAACACTGTTCTATGGTAATTACTTCCTTTTTGCCTTTGTACTGCATCCAAAACCAAGGTAAGTATTTGTCTACCGGATCATCTAAATTAAGCATTCCCTTGTTTTGAAGGTAAAGTATTCCCAATCCTGTAAAAGCTTTTGTCATAGAGCCTAGTTCGAATAAAGTATCTGAACTAACTGCTCTTTTTGATTCAATGTCTGAATAACCGTAATTTTTCTTATAAACGGTTTTATCACCTTCAATAATTACAATAGATAACCCAGGTATTTTTCCCTTACTCATTTGTCTTTGAATATATTTGTCGATTTCATTAATTTTCTGTTGTGTTGTAAGGAGCGAATCACTTTTTGCATTTGATTTACAATTTACTATTTGTGTTTGAATGAGAATAGTAAAAATTAATAAAAATACTGTCATAAATCTTTTCATTGTACTCTCCTTAAATCTGTGCTTTAAACTACAAAATAAGCCAAAATGTTAGTCTAATTAAATAATTCATCTAGTTCATCCTGTGAAACATCAATAGTGTCAAAATCAGATGGAGTAAATTCTTTAGTTGTTATACTGCAGCAATGCTGTATTATTGACTCTATATTGCTCAGATATAAATTCATTAGTTTTTCAATTGTCTCATCTAGAAACCTATTTCGGCTGTATGTAAAGGTTATCTTTAATTTATCCTTTAAAACCATAGAATTAACATCTATTAGTGCTGTAGCTTCATTTTGGTCAGAACAGTCTATTCTCACATCGCCCTCCATTATTTCAAATATTCCATAGTCCTCAGTTCCATTAAATTCACCCAAATAATTATACCGAATATACTTTAAACTAACTTCTTTAGACCAATTGTTTATAAATCTGTTTATTCCTAATTCCATGCCTTTCGCAGATGCCTCTTTGATTTGTTCTTTTAAAGATTTTATCTTATATGACAAGTTTTCATTTTTAACTTTGAATATAGCAGGATAAATATTTGTAAACCAGCCAACGGTTCTCGAAATATTTATATCCTTTACTATTTCATCCCTTCCGTGCCCTTCAAGCTCAAGACCAATATTCTCTTTTCCCCAAAATTCAGATAATGTTAATATAAATGAGATAAGCAATATTTCATCTGAATGAGTACCATATGATGTATTTGCATATTTAAGTAAATTTTTTGTATTACTCTCTGTTAACTCACCACATATTGAGTGGCAGTTTTTGATAGTATCATCACCGAGATTATGATCAGAAGTAAATATAAATGACCTATCTACATCTTGGTTTTCTTTGAAATAGTCTTCCTTAAGGCTGATTTTTTTTGCATAATCCTTTAAAGCACATGCCCATTTTTGATATGAAAGGGTTTTTGCTGGAAGTTTTACCGCGTTACCATCTATTATTTGTTGAAGCAATGTAGCAAAATCCTCCAACAGAATTCTCCAAGATACCCCGTCAACAACCAAATGATGTGCTGTAATTAAAAGTCTCTTTCCTCTGCCTCCCAGATTAAAAATACATGATTTTATAAGAGGCCCCTTACGTATGTCAATAGATGATTTTATACCTTCACTAAGCAGAAGCATATGCTTGTCCTGTTCGTCATACTTATCAGCAGACAAATCAAACTCTGGTACTTCAAATATCTTTGATTTGCAATCAGGGTTAAAGAACATTCTGCCAATTTTCTCATCATAAACCAGTCTCAAGGCATCATGGTATCTGATTAGCTCATTAAAAGCGCCTTGAATAGAATAACAATCTATATTATGTTTCAAAATCAGCATTATAGATTGATTATAGTAATTAATATCCTTAAAGGATTGAGAGAAAAACCACGAATATATTGGAATTTGTTCTACATAGCCCTCACACGGACTTTGGTCTATATCACCTACAGTGAGAGAATTCTCCATATTAAGAGCTATTTCTTCAAATACTGGATTTGTAAGAATATCTTTAACCCTTATTTTCAAACCAATTTGATTAAGTTTTGAAGCTGCTTGAATTGCTTTTATAGAATCTCCACCAAGCCTGTAAAAATCATCCTTCATCCCAATCTCATTTATTCCTAAAACATTCTGCATAACAGCAATCAGTTTTTCTTCAGAATCATTGCGAGGTGCAATGTATTCTATTTTCTTTTGTATTTGCTTGGGTTGGGGCAGTAATCTCCTGTCTATCTTTCCGTTTGAGGTTAATGGAAGTTTATCCATGCAGATAATGTGTGAAGGAAGCATATAATCAGGAAGCAGCTTTGCTAGGTATTTTCTAGCTTTCTCTTCTGAAAACTCCTTAGTAGCTGTAACATAAGCGAAAAGGTACTTGTTTCCACTTTTGTCCTCATGGTCAATCACAACTGCATCTTTTATAAATTCAATATCAAGTAAATACTTCTCAATTTCTCCTAATTCAATTCTATGTCCTCTTATTTTGACCTGATGATCCATTCTCCCAATATATTCAATGATCCCGTTGTTTATATAACGTGCATAGTCCCCTGTTTTATAGAGTCTGGTGCCTATTATATAAGGGTTACCTATAAACCTTTCAGAGGTTAATTCCTTTCTATTAAGGTACCCTCTTGCAATACCATCTCCTGAAATATACATCTCTCCACAGCAGCCTTTAGGAAGTGGCTTTAGACTATCATCTAAAATATAAATTTGTACATTATCAGCAGGCACACCGATAGGAACAGATGTACTTGTATCATTTTCATAATCATATTTGTATATCATACATCCGACAACTGTTTCAGTAGGTCCATACTCATTGTAGATTTCAATTTTTCCATTAAAGCTTTCATGAATGCTGGCAGCAAGGTTAACTTTTAAATCCTCTCCGCCGACAATAAACCTTTTAACTGACGATTCACTAAAATCCATACCCTTTAAAAGCGACAAATGTGACGGAGTCAACTTGATAATACTTACTTTGTTCTCTCTCATTATCTTGTAAAGGACATACTCATCTTCATCCTTCTGATACACAATAATTTTGTTGCCTCCAATAAGTGGTGTAAATATTGAAGTTACGGTTAAATCAAAAGAAAGAGAAGAGTATAAAGCAAAAATATCAGCATCACTTTTTACATATATTTTCTTTGCCCAGTATATATAATTCACAAGACCTTGGTTTTCAATCATAACGCCCTTTGGATTACCTGTGGAGCCTGATGTATAAATTATATATGCAAGGTCTTTGGGACTACTCTCCAAGTCTAAATTCTGTTTGTCTTCATTAAATATAAGGTTATTGTCAAATTTGAAAATTCTGCCGTTAAAGTTAAATTTCTCATTTAAAGTACAGTTTGTAAGTAGCACTGAAACAGAGGAATCCCTCAAAAGATATTTTTTCCTATCATCAGGATATTCAGGATCAATTGGAAGATAAGCCCCTCCCGCTTTCATTATTCCCAATATTCCTATCACCATTTCTATTGAATGTGTTACCATTAACCCAACTATTGATTCTCTCTCAACTCCATTTATTCTTAAAAAGCGAGCTAACTGATTTGCCCTTCCGTTTAATTCACTATAAGTTAATGATGCATCTTCAAAACAAACCGCAACTTTGTCTGGTGTCCTTTCAACCTGTTCTTGTATCAATTGACAGATAGTTTTATTTTTTGGATAGTCTGCTTTATTGGAATTGAAGCCATATACAATTTCATTTTTTTCGTTTTCAGTTAAATATGTAAAATTTCTTAAAGTTTCGTTGGGTGCATTTAAAACCTGAACCATCAAATTTGTTAGATGATTAAACATATCTGTTATTTGCTTTTGGGTATAGATGTCCGTTTTATAGTCAAAGTCTAGTTGGAGTTCTCCATTCTCCAACCAATCCTTAATCACTAATTGAAGTGGAAATAATTGATTTCCATTATAATGCTCGCTATTTTCAACTCTAACTCCATCCATATCAGTTAACATTTTTGTATTATAAAAGTTTACACAAATTTGAAATAAACTATCATAACCTTTTTTCTTAATTCCAAGGTCAAGCGCTAAAAGATCATAAGGATAATGTTGATGAAAATAGCATGTCTTTAACTCGCTATTTACCTGCTTTGACAACTCAAAAAAAGTTAATTTTTTACTGTCAAATGCCATTCTGAAAGGCATGGTACTGGTAAACATACCGAAAGTATTCCTTTCACGTTTACCTGATCTGTTTAGGACAGGTGTTCCAATAATAATATCTTCTTGTTGATATGTTATACTGAGATAAAGTAATACTAACGACACAAAAAATGTATTGACAGAACATTTGTTTTCATCAACAAATTTCTTTATTTTTGAGGATATATTTTCTTCAAGAAAAAAAGTGCTCCTTTTACCACTTATACTATGAGTACCTTCTATTATAATGTTTTCAGGAAGATTCGCAAATCTTTCATTCCAGAATATCTTGTCCTTCTCAAACCTCTCAGAACTTAAATATGTACTTTCTTGCTCTATGTATTCTATATACGAATATCTGCTTGCATCATTTACCTCTTCATTTCGTATTAACCTAGTGTAATTTTCACTAATCTGTTGTGATAAAAGGTTAAATGTCCACCCATCAGAAACTATATGGTGTATTTTTACAAAATAACCATTATCATTATCGGTTAATTTAAATATAGCAAAGTAAAACAGCAATTCATCTTCTACTGTAAATGGTTCCAGCACTTTTCTTTCAACCCACACAGCAAGTTCTGTTTCTGGATCATCATATATAGAAAAATCAAAAAAGTCTATTTTTATCCTTTCATAAGGTTTTATATATTGTTTGGGAACGCCATTATCTTCTACAATATGCAATCGAATCCCGTCATTAGTTTTTATAAGAATTTGAATTGCTTCGTCAAGATGCTTATAATCAACAAACCCTTTAATTCTTGATGTTCCAGCAATATTATATATAGAAGTATTAGGATAAATTTTTTCTATGTACCAGATTCTCTTTTGAGGATGAGTCAGTCTATAGGTGTCTGTATTATCTAAATAATTTGTTGAGAACATAAAACAAACCTTTCTGCTCGTCATATTATACAATACAGGATAATTATATCACACAAGTAATCATTTTCAATAATTGATTTTTATTTAATAAATTTAATATTTCTTTATTACTTTACAAATTATTACATGGCTATGACTTAGTGATATAACTATCATTTAACCACTATTTATACTTATTCTCATCGAGACTAAAGAAAAGCTCTATTTTGGCATAGTAATTGTTAAAACGGCAGATATTAATTGACTAATGCTTTTAAGACTATACTCACTACTCTATATTCAAAATCTGCTTTCTATTGTTTCTGGCATACAAAAATCCGGTAACTGCTAACAGAACAAGAAGTGTAGCCCCCATTATTAAATCCTCAGACACATTTTTTAAAGCAAACAGGGCAATTGCTGGAAGTAGAATACTTATAAAGCTAACCAGCATTGTCACAATACCAGAAGCACTTTGTTTTACTACAGTGGTCTCATTGTCCCATTTCATAACTGGAAAGGCAAGATTAACTGTAATGCCTGCAACTACAGAAAAAATAATATACACAGCAGGAATTAAAACTATCCATACTCCACCGATAAAGTTAGGCTTTACAGCTAGAATACTCAAAATTACTGCTATTATATAGCATGGAAATGCAATAGTTAGATTGACGAGAATTTTACTATCAAATATATCCTTGCTTTTAACCGGAATAGTTTTTGCAATCCACCATTGCTTACCTTCCATTGAAATAGAAGCAGCTGTTGTCGGCATAATTGCTCCCATTGCTCCAATAACAACGGGTAATGCCTTCTCAATTACACCAGAGAGATTCATTGCAGCCTCTAATTTTTCCGGTCCCATAATAAGTAGTGCAATAGCTGAAACTGCCATAAGTATATAGCCAATCAACGTATTTGAAACATATATACTGGAGGCAAAATACCTCTTTAGCTCCCTATAAAATAATGCTTTTACCGGAGATGCCGTTTTAAGCTCACGTATTGTATAATTGTTTTTGGCTGAGCTAGCGTTAAGGGCTGAACATATGGCTGTAAAGTAACGCTGCAGTATAAAAATTGTAATAGAGAATATCCCAACCGAAGTTATAAGCAAAAGCAGAAAATAGCCTATATCAGCATTTACAGCAGCTTGACCAAACCATGCAGCTGGAGGATATATATTTCGAATTTGTGTAGAAATAAGCGAAGCATAATTCTTTAATACTTCTTCACTTAAGCCTTCAATTTTATCGCCAGACAAGGAGCTAAATAAGATAACTCCAACAGCAAACAAAATAGTTAATAGTGCGTTGATTAGACTTTTATGCTTCATACGTGAACTGACAGCGGTAATTCCAGCACCTATAGCTGTTGCAAGGGTCATTGGCAGAAGAGGCAGAAATAGAGTTCCTATAACACTATAAAAATAGAACATAATGCCCGGGGTTTCAAAAAGCCCATACAAAATAATTGCTGGAGTCATAATCAGAAAACTCAAAATCAAGTTTGTTATATACATTGTAAAAAAACGGCTAACTACAATAGCTGCCTTTGATACAGGAAGTGAAATCAATATTTCATAATTATTCATTTGAAAAATCACACTTCCAGCTTTAAAAAACGAGAAAAAAAGAATGACTAAGCTTATGACTACATACAAATATTCTGGTATAATCTTTGTCATACCAAGTGTTGATAGTCCTATGCACAGAGCTGAAACATAAGATATCAGCATCAGAATTAAAAACACCCAGATTACCGCCATTCCAATCCAACGTTTTTTTACCTTTTTGTCCTTACTATGTCGGAATTCATTAAATCCAAATAAATTATAGAGTTGAACTGCTGTCAGTTGACGAATTTGATTGATCATTTCCTGCCACCTCCATAAATATTTCTTCTAAGGATTTACCCCCAGTTAATTTATCAGTTTCACCGGACAAAATTAATTTGCCTTCTTTAATAATAGCCACCTTGTTACAGAGCTTTTCTGCCACGTCAAGCACATGAGTTGAAAAGAAAATAGCCACACCATTTTGGCACATTTCATGCATAATTTTCTTCAAGGTTACAATTGCCTCTGGGTCAAGTCCTACAAAGGGCTCATCTAGAATAAGCAATTTAGGCTTGTGTATTAGCGCACCGATAATTGCAAGCTTCTGCTTCATTCCGTGTGAATAGGTTGAAATGAGATCACCAAATGCCTTTGTCATATTTAAATCAGCCCCATAAGCTGAAATTGACCTTTCACGCTCTTCTTTGCTTATTCTAAAGACATCCGCCATAAAATTCAGATACTGAATACCTGTAAGATATTCATATAAATCCGGATTATCAGGAATATAAGCAAACTTGGATTTACAGAGCAATGGCTCTTTTTTTATAGAAACACCGTCTATTAATATATCGCCCTCATTAAAGTCAATAATGCCTACAACTGCTTTGATAGTAGTTGTCTTCCCTGCACCATTATGTCCAATAAAACCATAGATATCTCCAGCCTTTACATCTAACGACAGGTCGGAAACAGCTATTTTGCCGCCTTTATAAATTTTTGTGAGATTTTTAATACTAAGCATATGTTACCTCCGATGTGTTGAGTTTCCTTTTGTAAACCAATCCGTACAATTATTTATTGTTGAAATCCTTCAACAGGCTTTTCTATTAAATGCATCTTTAGACTCGCGTAATCTAATGCATCTATACAACGATCACAATTAAAATCAGCAGCTAATAATTTATCCTCAGTGAGAGTTTTCACTTGTAAAAGATGCATCTTAATTAATGCCAAATCTAATGAGTCAACTACAGTGTCATTGTTTATATCACCATTAACTATTGTTGATGTTCTATCAAATGTAGTGCTTGCTTCTTCTGACATATTCCCTGAAGCATCAATCGCTGTAATACTATACACATATGTTTTGCCTAATTCTATATCTTTGCTGGTATCTGTAAAAGTTATACCTGTTGTTGTTGAAACAATAATGTTATCTCGTTTAATCTGGTATTCTCTTATAATATCTCCGTCTTTTGATGCTGTCCATGTAACAATAGCATTACCATATTCGTCCATTTTCGTTGAAAGATTGGTTGGCACTGTAGGAGATGTTATGTCTTTTGATAGTACTGGTGTACCAGTATTTACAGTAGTTCCATTTCCAAGTTGTCCATATCTATTATCTCCCCAAGCCCATACTGTTCCATCATCTCTTAATGCAGCACTATAGTTTATCCCTGCTACTAATGATTTTACATCAGTTAACCTATTAACCTGATTAGGTGTTGAGCTCCAATATTTGATTGATTCATTCCCAAGCTGTCCAAATTCATTATCTCCCCAAGCCCATACTGTTCCATCAATTTTTGCTGCCATACAAAAATTATATCCTGCTTCAACTGAAGTCACATCACTTAGTCCTTTTACCTGCATAGGTAATTTACTATTTGTAGTTCCATTTCTTCCCCATATCCATACTGTTCCATCAATTTTAAGAGCAATACTAATATATTCATTAGCAGATATTTCAATAATATTATTTAGGTCTTGAACTTGTGTAGGTACATGTCTATCTATTAATGTACCATCCCCTAACTGACCATACTCGTTATAACCCCAAGTCCAAACTGTACCATCATCTTTTGCTATCAAATAAAAGTTCTTGCCTGCAGCAACTGAAATCACATTACTTAGTCCTTTTACCTGCATAGGTAATCTATTACTTGTATTTCCACTATTTCCCCATATCCAAACTGTTCCATCGTTTTTTAGAGCAATATCATTATATCCGTTGGCAGATATTTCAATAATATTATTTAGGTCTTGAACTCGTACAGGTGCATTTCTTCTTATTAATGTACCATCTCCTAGCTGACCGTACTCATTATTACCCCAAGCCCATACTGTTCCATCATCTTTCAAAGCTATACTATGCGAATATCCTGCCGCCACATTAACTACACTATTTATTCCATTAACCTTTTGGATAGTTGTTCTGTTTGTAATTTTTCCATCTCCAAGTTGTCCATTGTTATTTCTACCACACGCCCAAACTGTTCCACCAGCTTCAACTTGTAATCTATGATAGCTTCCTGCTATAGAAATAAACTTTAGTAAGTCAGTAGTCACATTAATAGGATTACTTTCATCTGAGAAGTTATTGGATTTATCATAAGCCTTAACATAATACTGGTAGTTTGTGATGCCCGTAACTGCTAAATCTGTAAAACTTGTATCCTTTGAATCTCCAATCTTTTGTCCATCACGATATATTGCATAGCCATCCACCCATAAATTATCAGTTGATGCTTTCCATTCTATTGAAACTGTTGAGCCTGATTTAGATATTACTTTTAGATCTTCAGGAGTAGAAGGTGCTTCATTGTCATTTATTACAATTATCGCTTCTTCTGAGCTATTTCCAGTAACATCAATCGCTGTAATAATATACACATATATTTTGTCCAATTCTATATTTATACTTGTATCTGTAAAAGATGTACCTGTTGTTGTTGCTACAATAAGGTTATCTCTTTTAATTTGATATCCTGCTAAAATATCCTCTTCTATTGATTCCATCCAGGTTATAACTGGGTTACCATTTTCGTCTACTTTGGCTAAAAGATTTGTTGGTAATGTAGGTAAAGTTATGTCTTTTGACAGTACAGGTGTACCAGTATTTACAGTAGTTCCATTTCCAAGTTGTCCATATCTATTATCTCCCCAAGCCCATACTACTCCATCATCTCTTAATGCGGCACTATGTCCATCTCCTGCTGCTACAGTTATTGCATCATTTAAACCTATAATCTGTATCGGTAAGGACGTTCCATATGCAGTTGCTCCATTTCCAAGCTGCATATCTGAATTTAATCCCCAAGCCCATACTGTTCCATCCTCCTTTACTGCAATACTATGCTCATATCCTGCTGATATATAAGTTATACAGTTTAATTTTTTAACTTCCACCGGCACTTTTTTACTTTCACGAGTTCCGTCTCCAAGTTGACCATAAGTATTATATCCCCAAGTCCATACCGTTCCATCAATTTTTAAAGCAATACAATGATTATCTCCTGCATATACTTTTTTAACATCATTTAAATATTTAACATTCACAGGCTGCGTACTGTCTTTTGTTGTTCCATCTCCAAGCTGTCCAAAAGCATTATAACCCCAAGCCCATACTGTTCCATCACTTTTTGCTGCCAGGCAAAAATCCCTTCCAGCTGAAACTGAAATTACATCACTTAGTCCTTCTACTTGAATAGGTAATCTACTATTTGTAGTTGTTCCATTCCCAAGTTGTCCATGCCCATTATATCCCCATATCCATACGGTTCCATCGCTTTTAAGAGCTACACTATTGTATCCATTAGCAGATATTTCAGTAATATTATTTATACCTTTTACTTGTACTGGTACATATCTGTCTGCTGATGATGTCCCGTCTCCAAGCTGTCCATATCTATTATCTCCCCAAGCCCACACTGTTCCATCATTATTCAAAGCTATACTATGTGAATCTCCTGCCGCCACATTAACAACATTATGTATACCCTTAACCTGTTTAGCGGCAGTTCTATTTGTAGTTGTCCCATCTCCAAGTTGACCATAGTTATTTCTACCATATGCCCAAACTGTTCCGCCAGTTTCAATTTGTAAGCTATGGTAACTTCCTGCTGCTAAATGACTTATCTTTATAGCACCTGGTGTAACAACTATTTCATCCTCAAAATACTTGTTTTCGTCTATAGCACTCCCCGTTGTAGTTTCTAGAAAATTCTCCGAAACTGAAAGTGATGTCACTTCTGAGTGCTGTGTAAATTTAGTCGTTTGCTCAATAGCAGATACTTGTGTAACTTGTCCAAGTATTATAGCAATAATCATAATATTTGATGTTAAAGCTTTTATAAATTTCCTATTCACTTGTTCTTCCCCCTAAAATCTTTTTTGTGTAAAAATATTTCTTGTCCATATTATTGAAGGCTAATAAAATATAAATATATATTTCTTTGCTTTAACATTATGCCTATATTATCTATATTTTCTATATTTTCCACACTCTGAATCATAACATAAAACCATTCTTAAAACCAGTATTCTAAATACTTTTAAGATGATTTAGTATACTTTTAGATACTATTCATACACCTGAAATAAGCACTGAGCCTTAATTTATATTGCACTCCTTTTAATCCAACTAAGATGTAAAGATATTTCTCAGTGAATCACACATATACTAATGGAAAGCAATATTCATGCATGATTACTATCGCTCAGCAAGCCCAATTATAACCCCATAAAAAAAGAACCCATAAAGAGACTTTCTTTGAACTGTCCACTTTATAGGGTTCCATTTTATATGATTTTATTTTAATCAACATATCCAGTTAATGCTTTAAAGTTAACTCTTGCTACATCTAATAATAGTATTCCTGCTTCAATTCTATTTCACCCTTCAAGCGAATGTCTCTGGAGGAACTTCCGATTCGAATTTCATAATTTCCTGCTTCCGTCAAAAATTGTTTTTTATCTGTATTATAATAGCCAAACGCAGTCTTATCCAATACAAGCGTTACTTTTTCTTTTCGCCCTGGTTCTAATGCAATTTTTATATATTGCTTTAATTCCTGTACAGGACGTTCTACGGCAGAATTTTTGCAGGCTACATATAACTGTGCCGTTTCAAGACCGACACGGCTACCGTTATTAGTCACTTCAAAGGTAACACTTATTTTTACATCCTCCGTTTCTTCTACTTCCAAGGATATATTACTATAATCAAAGGTGGTATAGGAAAGTCCGTGTCCAAAACAAAATTCCGGTTCTACATTATAGGTATCATAATAACGATAGCCAACAAATATACCTTCAGTATATGAAACGGTCTTTCCTCCAGGAAATTCACCGAGCGAATAAGCGGAACAGTCACTTAAATTTTTAGGGAAAGTCATTGGAAGCTTACCGCTTGGATTAACTTCACCGAGCAAAACCTCTGCCAATGCTGTTCCGCCTTCCATTCCTCCATACCAGCACCATACCACTGCTTTTGCAGTTTGAAGCCACTCACCCATTTCAACGGGTGAACCTGCCATTAAAACTACAACAGTATTAGGATTTACCTTCAGAACTTCTTTAATCAATGTATCCTGTTCATATGGAAGCTTCATATTCTCTCGGTCAATACCTTCCGTATCATAATCATGGTTAAGACCACCTACTATAATAACTTCATCCGTTACCTTTGCTAGAGCTACCGCTTCCTCCAAAAGCTCTTGCCTCTTGGCTTTTACGTCAGCATCAATTGTTTCCATTTCTGTCCTTCTTGTCTTAAGAACATCTTCTAAACTAGTTTCCTGCCAGTTAATATCACTTTCTTCCTTTTTTTTCTCTGCATGATATCCTCTTGCATAAATTATCTCTGTATTTCCGCCAAGCTTCATTTTTAATCCCATCAAAGGTGAAATCTCATACAGTGCTTTAATTTCTGCGCTTCCTCCACCATTTGAATGAATTTTCTCTGCATTGTCACCAATTACCAATAGCTTCTTGAGCTTACTTTCCTGCAATGGAAGTCTGTTATCTACATTCTTTAATAAAACAACAGACTCTCTTGCTACCTCAAGAATATCCCTTCTATGCTCGGGTGTATTATATGTTCCCTTACATCTTGACGTTCCAAACATTTTAAGCTTATGCATCATTCGGAGTATTCTTCTTATTTTCTCATCAATCAGTTTTTCATCTATTTCACCTTGTAAAACAGCATCCTTCAGCGGCTCTGCCATATAGTACTCGTCGAAATTATAAGCAACTGACATTTCTATATCAAGACCACTTTCTGCCGCCGCTTTCGTATTATGAACTGCTCCCCAGTCTGATATAACACAACCATCATATTTCCATTCTTCCTTTAATATTGTGTTTAGCAGATATTTGCTTTGGCAACAGTGTTCACCCCTCAGCAAGTTATAAGCTCCCATCAGTGAATAGCTTTCGGCTTCCATTACAGCGGCTTTAAATGCTGGCAGATAGATTTCATTTAACGTGCGGTCATCCACTAATACCTCTACCCAAAGACGTTCTGTTTCTTGATTGTTTACAGCAAAATGCTTTACACAGGCGGCTACATCTGATTTTTGAATGCCTTTAATTAACGAAACTGCCGTTTTTGCTGTTAAGTATGGGTCTTCACTCATGTACTCAAAGTTTCTCCCGCAGGCAGGACTTCTCATAATATTAACACCCGGTGCCAAGATAACATCCTTTCCGCGGCCTCTTGCTTCCTCTCCAAGCACTACTCCCAGCTTGTAAGCCAAAGCTCTGTTCCATGTAGCGGCCAAAGCACTGTTACAGGGAAGATATGATACAAAATCATCGGAATGTCCGATTACATTCCAGCAATCATCTTCAAATTCAAAACGTACACCCATAGGTCCATCTGATAATTTCAGCGAGGGTATTCCTAAGCGCTCTACCGCTCCTGTTCTGAACAATCCGTTTCCATGAATCATCGAAATCTTTTCTTGGAGGGTCAGTTGCTCCAATAAGTTCTCTATTTCAGTATCAAACATATTTATGTCCAGGTCTCACATTTTGCAAAAACAACATAAATAAATGTAAGGGACTGGGCACCTCCTTTAAAAAAGTATGCTTACCATTATCCTTTTTTTACTCGATTAGACTAATTTATTGAACATACAATTTCTAACATTCCATTTTTGGGCTTAATAACAGTATCCTTACCGTCAGCTATTATTTCTGCATCAGAAGTTTCAATAGCAGTCTCATTTACAAAACGGATACTGTAGGCTTTCTTTGCCTTTACCCTCACAATAATTTTTCCATCTTTTTTAAGAATGGAGGCTTCTAAATCTTCAGTACCATCCATACCGTATACTACTGTTTCGGCTGTTTTACCTTCTACTAATTGATAAACTCTTAACTGAACACCGTCTCCATAGTCATAATCTGCCTTATCATCATGGGCACCAACTGCGACTATTGAATTTTCTCTAACCATAAGTGGAATACTTAAGTAGCTATGCTTCTCTTTTATCCATCTGGAACCTTCCACTTTTTCACCAGTAAAGTAATTGGTCCAGGTTCCCTCCGGCAAATAATATTCGGCCAAGCTGTTACTGTTAAATATAGGAGAAACCAAGAGAGCATCACCTAGCATATACTGCTTATCTAAGTATTGACAATTTCTGTCTTCGGTAAATTCAAGTACCATGCATCTCATAGTTGGAATACCTGATTTAGAGGTTTCAACGGCAGTTTTAAACAAATATGGCATTAGTGCAGCCTTTAATTTGGTAAAGAAGGATACTACCTCCACCGCTTCCTCATCATAAACCCACGGTACACGGTACGAAGTGCTCCCGTGCAAACGACTGTGGGAAGACAATAAACCAAATGCGGCCCATCGTTTATAAACATCCGGTGTAGAAGTATGTTCAAAGCCACCGATATCATGGCTCCAATAGCCAAAACCAGACATCATTAACGATAGACCACCGCGCAGGCTCTCCTCCATGGATTCATAATCCGACCAGCAGTCTCCTCCCCAGTGAACAGGAAATTTCTGTCCTCCCACAGTTGCTGATCTCGCAAACAATACCGCTTCACCTTTACCAAGTTTACTCTCCAACAAATCATATACAGTCTTATTATACAAATATGTATAGTAGTTATGCATTTTGAAAGGATCAGAACCATCAAAATAAACCACGTCGGTAGGAATCCTTTCACCGAAGTCTGTTTTAAAGCAGTCCACACCCATATCTAATAAGGTTTCTAGCTTATCACTAAACCATTTACAAGCCTTAGGATTTGTAAAGTCAACAACTGCCATACCTGGCTGCCACATATCCCACTGCCATACGTTTCCGTTGGGACGTTTTATAAAGTATCCGCCTTCCATACCCTCATTGAATAGAATAGATTCCTGTGCAATATAAGGATTAATCCATACACATATTTTTAAGCCTTTTTCTTTCAGTCGTTTAAGCATACCGACTGGATCAGGAAAAACGCGTCTATCCCAAGTAAAGTCCGACCAGCAAAACTCTCTCATCCAGAAGCAGTCAAAGTGGAATACACGCAGGGGAATTCCTCTTAAAAGCATGCCGTCTACAAAATTTGTAACCGTTTCCTCATCATAATTTGTTGTAAATGAGGTAGATAACCATAAGCCAAATGTCCATGGCGCAGGTAAAGACGGCTTACCTGTCAAATCCGTATATCTTGTCAAAACATCCTTCATAGTAGGTCCATTAATAAAGAAGTAATCCAAGCTTTCACCCTGAACGCTAAATTCAACCTTTGTTACATTCTCTGTACCAATTTCAAAAGAAACCTGTTCAGGATGGTTGACAAATACACCATATCCCTTATTGGTAATATAAAAGGGAATATTCTTATAGGACTGCTCTGTAGACGTGCCTCCATCGGCATTCCAAATATCAACAGTCTGTCCGTTTTTAACAAAAGGAGTAAAGCGCTCTCCTAAGCCATACACCAATTCTCCTACAGATATGCTTAACTGCTGGCGCATATAGGAGTTTTCAAGTCCACCCTCATCATATGCAAGGCCCTTCCAGTCTGTCTTCATATATGCCAAGTCTCTCCATGCGCTCTTAGCCAGTAGTTCTCCACCTCTCTCATAAGACATGGACCAATTTTGTTTTGTTATGACAAGTCTTAAACTCCCGCTTGATATTATAATTTCATTATCATTTTCTATAGTTTGCATGTTGTTATTTTTATCATAGAAAAGTTCAAATTCAGGTGTTTTCGATACAACTCCCATGTAATGGTAAGTCTGAACTCTGATAACTTCAGGCATCGGAGAAGAAATCCTAATTGTTAAATTTACTCCTCCCAAGGTATCTCCTCTATGCTTAATCTGATAAGTGGGAGCACAAAGCGTTACGCAGTCCTTTTCAATTTTTGAACTATAAACCTGTTGAGGTGAGAAACATTCTGTTCCTTCTTTTTGCAGCCAGCATCCATTGCTAAATTTCATAATGAATTTTGCTCCTTTCCCATATAACTTAACAGTAATTATAATACATACTTTAGAACTAAAATACCTTAATTATTCTAGTTAATACACTTTCATTTTCAGTGTTTTTAGAGAGTTGCTATATAGTAACAGTTTCAAAATTAAACATTACTATACGAAATTAACAATCTCGTTTAAGAAGGAATAGTAACTCTATAAATACTTAATCGCTATCATTTCTTACATAATCTGAGACTATTTTGGTTAATTATGTTACAATATAATATATTGCAAAAAAGGTCGATTCAGTAAATTTTACACTAATCTTTTTTACTCAACTTTACTAGTTAAAAATTGTACCAATAGGTTTTTATGTGGGAAATTTTAGTTATTTACTCAAACTTTGCAGTTGAATATACTGCTTAAAGCCAAGTAATATCAGGTATGGTAGCAATATCAAATGAAAAGTCAAATGATTTTTTAAGATAAGTTAGTTTACTGAACAACAAGCTAGTAAACCTGAGCATAGCTCGACTTTTCATTCGAAAGTTGGGTTAGAAATAATTGCATGAATTAGTTGAGTGAGTAAAGCTTGCTGAATAAGATTTTAGTATTCATATATGTTTCAATTATTCAGCAAGCTCAAAGTGTTTTTGCCGAAAAAACAACACGATGTCGGTTTTAGGACACTATAAACCATGGATGGTGAATGTGGAAAGGCGGCTAAAATACTGAGCGGAACCATTTAAGTAAATACAACCCATACCAAACTCGAAAGTGTACAATGTAAGTACCAACTATACTTTCCAGTTATTTGGGCAACAAACTATTGATAATTCTACCGCTCCAATAGATTTTTTAAGTGCGAAGTTTGAGTTATTTACTATAATGCGTAAGCATTTAACAATACTATATTAAATTAGGAAGAGATAGATTATGAAGAAATTAACTGCTTTTAGCAAGATATTCCCTAATACAAAGGTAAAAAAACAATTATACTTCATTTATTGCAGTGCTATTTTAATACCAATCCTATTAATTGGTTTTTTCTTAATCTTTTACACCAGAACACTATTACTGAATCATTATCAGAATCAAGTTTCAGCAGATAATCTCCGTGTCAAGTCAATTTTATTTGAAGTAACAACCTCAGTATACAATATTTCTGATGAAATTTTTTTGGACAAAGATCTGCAGAAGCTTTTAGCAACTCGCTACAATAGTAAGCAGGAGGCTGACAAGAGCTGCAGCAACTACACTAAGTTAAAGAATTATATTAATAGAAATACTTATATATCCTCCATCAAGCTTTATACAAACAATCCCACAATATATAAATATGACTCAATAATACAATACGCTTCTATAATACCTGTAACTAAAGAGCTTGAAAAAAATGACTGGTATCAGCAAGCAATAAATAGTGCTGATATTACTTGGAAAAGTTTAAGCTCCCTTGACTACTGGAAGCATATTTCTCAGGAACTAAGTCTGATTAGGCGAATACCAATTTTTTCAACGAAAGAATATGCCGTATTGAAAATTACTATCAGTAATAATTATTTAAAAAACAGAGTACAGAATAATTCCCTGTTTAACACAGTGACAGTAAATAGAGATCCTGTCTTTTTCAGTACACAAAGAAATTTATCAGGAGAATATCTGACAATACCCATAGACTACGACAAAAGTCAATATCAATATTCAGGAGAACTGTCCTACGAAAAGAAAAAGAGTATGGCAAATATATCCACCTTACTTCCTTATGCATCTAAAGATAGGATTTATATATCTACCTTGGATTTTAATGCTTTACCCGACGTCAATCATATAATTTTATTATGTGCTGCCACAATGCTACTGGCTTCAGCGCTGCCTTTTTTGATAATTAAGCAGTTTACAAATAACTTCAGCACACGTATTATTACACTTCGAGGTGAAATGCATAAGGTAAGCAAGGGCAATTATCGTATCCTAGATAATATAAGGGGCGAAGATGAATTGTCTGAAGTTTATTCCGATCTAAAGGTGATGATACAAAACATCCAGAAGATGGATGCCCAAATGTATGAAGCAAAAATACAGGAACAGGACTTAAAAAACCAACAGCAAAAAATGGAATTCAAGATGCTGGCTAGTCAGATAAACCCACATTTCTTGTATAATACATTGGAAACCATACGTATGAAAGCTCTTACAGCAGGAAATAAAGAAGTAGCCAACGTCATTAAATTACTGGGGAAATCTATGCACTATGTTTTAGAAAACACAGGTACTTCATCCACCACCTTAAAAAAAGAGCTGGATTACATATCAATTTATCTAACTATACAAAAACTAAGATTCAGTGACCGTGTCAATTATACATTAAAAGTAGAAGAGAATATGAATTTAGAAGAATATCAGATTCTTCCTCTTTTATTACAGCCTATAGTAGAAAATGCCATCCTCCATGGCCTTGAAGGCACAGAAAACAATGGACAAATTGTTATCAATGTAACAACAAAAGACGATGAGCTTTTACTAATTGATATATTTGACAATGGCCTTGGAATGACTAAAGAAGAATTGGATAGCCTCAAAAATAGCATTCATGTATATGATAAGAAGTCTACATCTAGCATTGGACTATATAATATAAATAAAAGAATAAAATTATTTTATGGAGAAGCTTACGGAATGGAAATCAAGAGTACTCCCCTTGAAGGAACTCTTGTGTCACTTACACTTCCCTTGCTTAATATGATGGAGGAATAATTTAAATGAAAGTTTTTATTGCAGATGATGAATCAGTTATATGTGAAGGGCTAAAACATCTTATTAATTGGGATGAACTAGGATTTACCATTTGCGGAGAAGCAAATAATGGTGAAGATGCATTAAATAGTATAATAAAACTAAACCCGGACATAGTTCTTTTGGATATACGTATGCCCAAATTGCAAGGAACCGAAGTAATACAGTTTGCCAGAGAACAGGGTTTTAAAGGTCATTTTATTATATTAAGCGGTTTTTCCGATTTTAAATATGCTCAAACTGCAATTCGCTATGGTGTCGAATATTATATTACAAAACCTATTGATGAAGATGAGTTATATAATGCGGTACATACAGTAAAAGAAAATATTGAAAGAGAACGGATGAGTGCAACTACACTGAATCAATACCGTGAGAAAGCAAGATACACCATATTGCGTGATATCCTGCTCAATTCAGGTGACGTTTCAGATATAAATCTTGAAGAAATCAGACTATCAGCTACCGAATACCAAGTGGTAATTTATGAGAACTATAATCAGTATACCTACAATCTCGTTTACGATTTTGCAGATTTGCTGAAAGTGACCAATCAAGGAAATAATTCCTTTGAACATATAAAAATTCATGAAAAAGACATTATCCTATTAAAAGGAACCTTTACACTGAATCATTTCCATACCTTTCTTAAGCATTATGAGAAAAATCCACAGAAAGGTTCTCCATTGGATTCGTTATTTATTGCCTACGGTCGTAAGGTTACCAGAGTTGAGGATATTCACTATTCCTATGAAGATGCTCTAAACCTAATGAACCGTCGTTTTTTCTGTGAACAGAATCAGCATACAATCGGCTACGAGCAACTCCCAAAATGGGATGATAATTTCTTTGAAATAAATGAAGCTCAGTCAACTGAATACTGTAGACTATTATGCGATTATATTCAAAGCTATAACCGCAGAATGATAGCAGATACCTTGTCTGCATTGAAAAAGAACTTGTATTTTACAAATACAAACTTATCCAACATTAAACTTTTTTTGACTGATATTTATCTTCAGATTAAAGAAAGCATAAATCATATTTACAGCACGATAGATATTCCATTTCCGACCAATTCATCGGTTATTGACCTTATCGACAGCAAGTATTATCTTTATGAAATTATACTTTTCTTTTCAGAGCAATTTGAGATGATAATAAATGCAATCGGTATTTTTTCAAGTGACAGTATATTAGATGATATTGTTTACTATATCAATCATAATTATAGAGAAAACATTAAATTGGAAACTATTGCACCATTATTTGGTTACAATAGTTCCTACCTTGGAAAAATATTTAATAAGAAAATGGGAGAAAATTTTAATTCCTACATTGATCATGTAAGAATTAACCATTCAAAAAAGCTTCTTCTGCAGAAAAATTTGAAGGTTTACGAAATTTCAGAACTTGTTGGTTACAAGAATGTTGACTACTTTCATAAGAAGTTCAAGAAATATGTTGGCGAGAGCCCTGCCGAATTCCGCAAAAGAAATAATACTTGACACAGCTTTGTCATTTGAATTTTAATTAGCCAGCAACCGCTGGCTAATTAATTTCAATTTTGAACACTATTGGCTTATCACTTTTTACAGTTTTTGTTTCAATGAATAATCCTTGCGTATTTCGTTTCCAAATGGGCTTTTCATCAAACCCTAGTATACAAACAGAAGTTATAATACCGTGAAATTCTGGTACATTCTGGTTTACCGATTTAGCCAATGACTTAACTATTACTTTTCCATCCTCGGGATAATTTAATACTGAAGCATATATGCAATTTCCTGCTACAGTAAAGCGAATATCTTCACTTGTATATTTCTTGGCTTCACTATCACTGAATTGTCCTTCAACTTCCTTTGTAGGTCCTTCTGAGGATTTACGCCATACCTTAGTGTTATAGATTGCTTCGCCATTTACTTTCAGCCATGCCCCTATTTCCTTCAGTATCTGTGCGTCCCTATCTGGAATTGAACCATCTGCTCTAGGACCAATATTCAGCAGCAAATTGCCATTTTTACTAACTACATCAATCAGATTACATATAATTTCAACGGAAGTTTTGTAATCCAGAGAATCAGTATAGCACCAGGAATTCTTGGCTACCGCTGTATCTGTCTGCCAGTAATAAGGCTTCGGGTCGGCAAACTTGCCACGCTCCACATCTACAATACCACTTCCAAACATCAGTGCATCATGCTTGTAACATACCGCAACTCGTTCCCCCCACTCAAGCCCCCTATTGTAATAATATGCTACCAGCTTGCGAAGGTAGGGTTTGAACGCTACATGCTGAATCCACCAGTCAAAATACAAAATCTTTGGTTTGTATTCATCAACTATTTCACAGGTTCGAATTAACCAGTCCTGCAGAAATTCGTCTGTGGGGTATGGTTCACTGAATAAATCCTCAAAATCAGGTTCAGGCATCGCAGGCCAATAAAAATCCCCCCGCTTCAAAGGTTCTTTAATATCACTATCAAATTTTTTCCCATTCCCCATAAAAAACCAGTGCTCTGCACGATGTGAAGAGGTACAGAAAGCAAGTCCTTCCTGCTCCACAGCTTCCTTAAGCTCTCCAAGCACATCTCTCTTTGGCCCCATTTCGTATGCATTAAAGTGAGAAATTGAACTATTATACATCTGAAACCCATCATGATGTTCGGCTACAGGGAACACGTACTTTGCCCCTGCCTCCTTGAATACTTTTGCCCATTCCTTCGGATTAAACCTTTTTGCAGAAAACATTGGTATGAAATCCTTGTATCCAAAATTCGCCTGCTGACCATAGATTTTAACATGATGCTCAAAAGCCGGCATACCTTCTGTGTACATGTTTCTGGAATACCACTCGTTGGAATACTCAGGCACACTGTAAAGTCCCCAGTGAATAAATATACCAAATTTAGCTTTTTTAAACCATGGCGGCACTTCAAAATCCATCAGAGAATCCCAATTGTCTTTAAAGTATCCATTTTCAATTACTTCATCTATTATTTTTAAATACCAATCCAAAATTTTACCCTCCATTTAGTAAGGAAAAGACACTTGTGGCTTTTCGCTACTCGAAAAAGCACTATGTTCGCACAAACTTTGTTTTCGAGTTGTTCAAGCTAATCTTCCTTCCTCTGATACTGCCAGTAATAAAAATAGTAAATAAAAAGTGTATGGGCATTGCTTGTTTCCTCAAGTTGACAAAAAGCTGCTCGCAGCTTTTTGATATGCGAAGGGAACGATGTATGCACGAAATTATCTCCACTTAGTAGAGAAAAGACACCTGTGGCTTTTCCCTACTCGAAAAAGCACAATGTTTGCACAAACTTTATTTTCGAGTTTTTACCCTCCATTTAGTAAGGAAAAGACACTTGTGCTATAGATTTTTAATCCAGACCTCAAGCAGTGAAATCCAGCTTTGGCATTCTACCTGAATTCCATACCCATTAGGACAAGCAGTTTCTTCATTTGCAAGTCCCAAACCATGTCCTCCTACTGGATACATATGAAATTCTGTCGGTATATTTTTTTCTCTTAACGCCATTACAAAAAGCAGTGAATTTTCAACTGGTACACAGTCATCAGGCAAGGTATGCCATATAAATGTTTTTGGAGTATCTTCAGTCACTTGCTTTTCCAGCGACATTTTGTCTACAAGCTCATCATAACGTTCTCCAAGCAAATTTTGAAAAGACCCTCTATGCGCAAATTGACCTGAAGTAATAACAGGATAACTTAATACTAACCCATTTGGCTTTAGTTGCTCTGCTGCTACATTTATCGCTTCTGACAAAAAGGCCTCCTTCCAAAATACTCCATAACTAGCTGCCAGATGACCTCCTGCTGAAGAGCCCTGAATAATAATTTTATCCTTATCAATATGCCAAATTTCTGCATTCCTTCTTAAAAGAGAAACTACTGTAGCCAATTCTTTCAATGCAGTCGGATAAACCGAAGGCGCACATGAGTATCTGAGAATTGCTGCGTGATAACCCATTGCCATAATTTTTACAGCCAGCGCCTCCGCCTCCCGGTCTGATGTCATTGAATATCCTCCACCTGGACAAATAACCACAATTGGTCTTACCCTATCTTGCTGGATTTCAGCGAAATTATCAAGTATATATGTATATAGCTTTGTATTTGGCTGAGAACCATCAACCTGAATTTTTATAACGTCGTGTATCATATTTTTATCCTTTCTGCTTTCAAAATCAGCTTAAAATCATAGCACCTGCCCAGTATTGCTTAGACTTCGTTACTATTCAGACTTTGACAATATAATATACAGCACATACCTTCATAAACTTATAAACCTAGATATTGAAGGTGTCAAACTTATCAATGGAAAGTTTGGTTAGAAATAATTGCATGAATTAGTTGGTGAATAAAGCTTGCTGAATATTTTAGTATTCATGAAATAACAAAAGCAGTATTCATCTATGTTTATGGTTGTATTTATACAACTTGTTCAGCAAGCTCCAAGCGATTTTGCCGAAAAACCGATACGATGCCGGTTTTAGCACACTATGAACCACGGATGGTGAATGTGTGCGACGGCAAAATGATGATGATGAACCACTACTAATTCTAGCAATTATTTCGGGAACAAACCATTGATAAATTTGAACACCTATAGACTAAGTTAATTTTTAAGAGGCTGAATAGTAACTAAGCTTCTAATATTTCCAGTATAATAACCCCTTTTGCTTGCAAAATAATTTTCTGCCCTTTTTTGTAGGTTGTTTTTGATAATATATCTACATAATTACTTTCAGAATAAAGAGTTTTAATCTCATTGGAATGATTTAATAGGAATACACATCTCCTGCCATCCTTCTCTCTTTTTACTGCCTCTACATCCTGAGGTGTATCCCATACAGGCAGCACCTTCTTTTCGTTACAAACCCCTTTCATAAATTCTCTGTAGAAATTATTATCAGAACGGGTACCAACATAGTAAGCAGTGCCCTTTCCAAAACAATTTTTTGTAATACAAGGAGTATTCTGATAGAAATCAGCTTGATAAAAGCTCAAAGCCTCCGCACCTTCTAAATGCATGATATCACAAAGCAACGTTGCAGGATACTTAAAATTATTGAATATAAAGTAATTTTCAGTTCCATTTGGAAGGGCATCTGTCTCTTCAACCCAAATCCCCAAGATATCTCTCAATTCCCCCGGATATCCGCCTGTTACAACCAGATCATTCTCATTCACAATTCCGCTGAAGAAGGTGGTAATAAAAGTACCTCCTTTATATACATACTCTCTTATTTTCTCATCATAATTTCCCTTTGTCATATAAAGAATCGGTGCTATAACTATTTCATATTTTTCAAGCTCATCATCAACACCAATTATATCAACCGAAATATTTCTATCATGAAGTGCTGTATAGTAATTTAAAACTTCATCCCGGTATTTCAAATCACAGCTTGGTCCTGCAGAGTATTCAACTGCCCACCAGTTATCCCAGTCAAAAACCAATGCAACCTTTGATTCCGAACGTAAACCCAATGTTTTATCACCTAGTTGTTTCAATTCTTCTCCCAATGAGGCAACCTCCCTGAAAACTCTTGTGTTTTCATTACCCACATGGTCAATTACCGCTCCATGAAGCTTTTCACAAGCTCCAATACTTCTTCTCATTTGAAAAAACATAACTGTATCAGAACCATGTGCAATTGCCTGATAGCTCCATAAACGCATTACCTTCGGACGTTTCAGTGCATTATATGCCAACCAGTTTGTAACACTTGGTGTCTGCTCCATAAGAGCAAACGGCATGCCTCCCTTTAATCCACGAATCAAATCGTGATTTAAAGCCATATCGGCAATGGAAGCGTCATTGGCAGGGTAGCTATCCCAAGCTACAAAATCCATATATTTTGCCCACTTCTGATAATCCAGCGGCTTATAAAACCCTATTAAATTAGTTGTAATTGGAATATCAGGAGTTATTGACTTAATAACATTATATTCAGCCTTGTAACATTCTAAAATACTGTCAGAATTAAATCTTCTATAATCAAGAGAAATCCCTTGAAACATAGTTCTTTCATATTCAAAATGTTCACTTAACATATTGGGGAGCACTATTTCATCCCAATCATAAAAGGTATGTCCCCAAAATGAAGTATTCCACACCCTATTTAATTCTGTCAGAGTTTTATATTTGTTTTTTAACCATAAACGGAATGCCTTCTCACAATTTTCGCAAAAGCACTCTCCGCCGTATTCATTGGAAATATGCCATGCGACAATATTATCATAATTCTGATATCGGATAGCTAATTCCTTTGATAGCGCCACAGAGAATTTTTGATATGTGGCACTGTTGGGACAAGAATTATGTCTGCCGCCAAATTTACGCTTTACACCATTAAACTCAGTTCTTAAAATATCCGGGTATTTTTTAGCCATCCATGCAGGATGTGCCGCTGTCGAAGTTGCCAAGCATACTTTTAAGTCATGAGCTTTTACTAATTCCATAATTTTGTCAAGGATTTCAAAATTATAGGTCTCCTCATCGGGCTGTAGTAAAGCCCAGTTAAATACATTCAGCGTTAAAATATCAACTCCTGCCAATGCAAACAAACGCATATCTTCTTCCCAAATATCTTCTCCCCACTGCTCAGGATTATAATCTCCTCCGTAAACTATTTTATTAATTTTGCTACTATTTATCATTGCATGCTCATCCTCTCAAAAAAACTTCCTAACAAATTCGATTAAGTCTCTAATCCTCTAAGTTAGGAAGTTCTTATTAATTGCATATTTAGTTGGTATGTATTTCTTACTCAAACTTCACAGTTAATCATACTGCTTAAAGCCTAGTAATATCAGGTACAAAATTATTTAGATGCTTCCGCTGCGGCTACTCTTGCTGAGTTCTGATCTTTAGCATTTTTCATGTCTACTGCTAATACCTTATCATAGCCGAGACCTTGTACTGTCTGCTGCATCTCTTTTTGTAAGCTTAAGAATTCATCTTCACTTGATGCAAATACCATTTTCCATGAGTACTCAATGATAATAGCTTTACACTGCCCTCTTAATGTCTTAATTTCTGAATCTTCAGCTGGAGCTATATAACTACTTCCAGGAGCTACAAGTACTTGATCTTTTTTCTCTAAGTACTCAAGAGTGGTCTTAGCGCCCATCTTTGTCTGCCAATCCACGTCAAGGGCAGTTTTATTCTTCTCTAATACAGAATCCCACAGGGTATAGTTATATGGAACCCCTGTATTTGGATTTGTATCGCTTGGTAGAACAGTAACAAAATTCAATGCAGATACACCATCTTTCCATGTTCCTCCGCCCCATTCATCAGGAACCTTAGTACTACCGCCTTCATAAAAAGCCTTCCAACCAAATTCAGTCAAAGCAGGTTTACCATCAACCATTTCCCAAGTTAAGCCCTCAGGACCACTTGATCCTATGTTTTGAGTACAGGACATCAGAACTCCTTCTGGAGAATATAACCAGTCAATGAAATCCGCTAATCTTTCAGGATCTTCTGCCTTGCTTCCGATAGCCATAAAAGTCTTATCTCCAACAGGTCTACAACCGTAAGAGAAAATCTTCATATCATCAATTGGCGCAATCATAAAGCCTTTACCTTCTGCTTTATTTTCAGGCGTATTGAAAGCAGACTGACCTAACCATGGCCATGGTGAATATAATATCTGTCCGTCCTGATACTTTGTATACATTGTATCATAGCTCTGTGTTGTGGATTCAGGGTCAACAAGACCTTCCTTATTTGCATCATAATAGAATTTCAATACTCTGCTATACATTGAATCAGAGTCAATAATACTCTGATAATCAGATCCATCTGCCTTTGCTAATGCAAAACCCAACTCATCATATCCATAAAGACAAGTAGGCTGTTTTGCCAAACACATCATATTACCGTCCCAATCTTTGAACAATGAGAGAGCGTATGTCTTTTTCCCTGTCTTGCTGGTTGGAACTGCCTTCTGCATAGCTTTAAAGGCTGGTATCAAATCCTCCAAAGTTTTGATTTGCGGATATCCAGCAGACTTGTATGCATCCCAGCGAACATATGGTCCAAATGTTAAATCAAGACCTTCTGAAGGCTTAGTGGCAGGCTGCTCAGAAACAGAGGCCGGAATTCCGTATACTTTATCACCCTCAACCATGTTATTTAATGAATCTATTGCTGCTTTATACTTCGATATATTTTTTCTTGCTGCAAACAAATCTGTAACGTCATATAATAATCCAGCAGTAACAACATCTTGTATTCTGCCACCTTCTGCACCAATAATAACTAAATCTCCCAATTCTCCTGCAGCAGAACGAGTCTGGAACAAAGTATCACCGCCGCCTGCGACGTTAGGTGCTATTATGTTAAGTTCCATGTTGAATTTTTCTTTTACTATTTTCGCATACCAGCCTGACATTATCCCCTGATAATTTGCTAAATTGTCAAATACATCAACAGTTAGAAGCTCTGGATATTTAGCAGCCCCAGTTGCTGTACTATCAGCTGTTTTTGGTGTTGTGCTGTTTTGTGCGTTATTGGCAGGCTTATCACCGCAGCCAACAAGCACCGATGTTATTAGTATTCCAGATAGTAATACACTCAATAACTTCTTTTTCATTTCTTTATCCTCCTACTTTAATTAAAATACTTATAATTAGCAAAATAAATAATATTCATTTATTTTGTTTTGCTCTGTGTTAGCCTTTAACTGCTCCAATCATAATACCTTTTACAAAATATTTCTGGAAAATTGGGTAAACAAATAATATCGGCAATACTACGATAACGGTTACTGTCATTCGGATAGAAGTCGGCGTCTGCTGAGTTGCTAATACCATTACATTGCTGGAAGATCCAATGCTGTTCATAATCAAAGCCTTCAAAGAATTTGCCTGATTAATATAGCAGTATAACAAATATTGTAAAGAATATAATTTTTGATCTGTCACATAAATCAATGTATCCTGAAAAGAGTTCCACTGTGTAACGGCTGAAAAGATTGCAATAGTAGCCAAAATCGGTTTACTGGTTGGTAGAATGACTTTACCAAACACAGTAATAATACCTGCACCATCCATCTCTGCAGCTTCCTGAAGTGAAGTAGGTATAGATTCTATATAAGTTTTTGCCAGTATAATATTAAAGGGCTGTACAATAGCTGGAAGAATGTATACTAAAAAATTGTTTGTAAGATGTAACGTATCCATGGTTATAAACATCGGAATCAATCCAGCATTGAAATACATAGTAATTACAATAAAACGGTACCAAAACTTTCTGGCCCACATTTTCTGTTGGGTAAACATAAAACCTAAAAATGCAGAAACTATCACAGTCAATGAAGTTCCGATTGCTGTCCTTGCTAAAGATATACCAGCCGCAGGCAGTAACCCTTTTAATTTGAATACCTCTACGTAATTTCTCATATGTATCTGTTTAGGCAAGAAATTAATTACACCATTTGCACTCAAGTCATTTGCACTAATTGTATTAATAACCAAGTAATAAAAAGGGTAAATACAAATTAATGTAATTAACGCAAATAAAGTGTAATTTATAATTGTAAATAATAAATCATTTGTTGTAAGTTTATTGTTTTTAGACATTGCTTTCATATTAGTTCCTTTCTGGTATTATTGGGGCTTGCAAAGCAAGAAAACCGTATATATTTACGAGTTTACTGCTTAATTAGCGCTCCCTTACAATATATATAAGGATTGCTCTCGAAATTGATGTTTTCAACTGCCCCTCTGCCTAAAGTAATTGACTTTATACTACTAAATTATAGATTCACCGCGCACCTTCTTAGATACTAAGTTTACTCCCGCTAGAAGTGTAATACTGACAATACTCTTTAACATACCTATTGCCGTTGCCAATGAAGGGCTCTGACCTCCGCCTATTCCAATATTGTAAACATATAAATCAAGAACCTGGATATGCTGTCTATTAAATGAATTTTGGAATACATAATATTGATCCAGTCCATTATTAAGGAAATTGGCTATCGACAGCATTGCCAATACAAAGAAGGTAGGCAGCAATGCCGGTAGTGTAATATGCCTCATCAACTTAAAGCGGCCTGCACCATCTACCCTTGCCGCCTCATACAGCTCTTGATCTATACCAGCAATGGCTGCAAGATACATAATAGCTCCCCAGCCCAAGCCCTTCCAAGTACTCCAAAGTAACATAGCAAGCCATGTGTGGGAATCACTGTCTAAAAACTTAATTGGCTGTGTAATAATTCCCAAGTCCATAAAAAGAGAATTTACCATGCCAGTAGCAGAAAACAAGCTGAATGCCGCTGAGAATACCATAACCCAACTGATAAAGTTAGGAAGTGTAGTTAAAGTCTGAACTGTTTTTTTAAACCATTTGACTTTTATTTCATTCAGCAAAATGGCAAAAAATACAGGCAGAAAGGAAGTAGCTAGCCCTAAGCCGCTTATGGCAAAGGTATTTAACATAACTTTTGCAAGTTGCTTTACCTGTGTCGAATTGGTAAACAACATTTTGAACCACTTGAACCCTACGAAATCACATTGTGATAAGTCCAACGGCGGCTTATAATCAAAGAAGGCATAAACCCAACCGTATAATGGGAAATATGAAAACGCAAAGGATAGAATCAAAAACGGTAATATGTAAAGAAACATTTTTTTACCTTCAGCATTTTTCTTTTTCTTTAACATCTGAACATTCTTAGTATTTAGTGCTATTGATTGCCGCATCTTTTACCCCCTAAACCAAATCTGCTTTAATTGTTAATTACTTAATGTTACAACTAAATGCTACCATTTAACATATTAGATTTATACTATAAATATTTCATATAATTTATAGTATAAATTGCATTTTAGAGCCAAGAAAAATCATTTGTAATATTACAGAATTATAACTCCTTATTTAACTTATCATGTAACTTAACTTTACAAAAACAACTAGTATAGTGTAAAATTAAACAGTATTATGTCTTTATATCACAAAGCAATATTTTATTACAGCCAAGCTGATATGCTGTTTATACAGTATCTCTAGTTTGAGTAATCTTTTAGTGCATTACTCCATCGCCTAAATTGCAGCTTTATGTGATATAACATTTTATCAAGCAAATTAGGCATACATATTTTTAAAATACTTAACAGAACAGGTGGGATGACTATGTATGAAATGAAACCAGAATATTTTACAGGAATTGAATTTATTGATGAAGAACACACGAAACTATTTGCTATAGCAAATGAATGTTATGATTTGTTGACAAACCAATTCATAGAAGATAAGTACGACTATATATTGAAGGTAGTCAATGATTTGAAAGAATACGCAATATATCATTTTAATCACGAAGAAGAATATATGAATAGCATTGGTCATAAAAAAATTCTGTCACAGAAGGTATCACACAATGATTTTATTGAAAAAATAAATAGCATTGATTTTGAGCATATTGATGAAAATCAAAAAGACGCTCTATTGCAGTTACTTGACTTTTTAACTACATGGCTTGTAGAGCATATCTTAAAGCAAGACACATTAATTGGAAAATAAATTGTACTGACAAGCATCAACTTTCGCACATTAAGTCTATCTGTGCGGGAGTCTTATCAATGGTTTGATGCCGAAATAATTAAGGCTTGCTCATAATCTATTGTTTAAAGCCCATAACAAAAAAGGTTTTCCGAAATATTCTAACAGTATATTTCAGAAAACCTTATTATTTACGCTTGCTTCTTAAATACTAACTTGGGTTTTCCACATATGGGACATTTATAATCCTCTGGTAATTCTTCAAACGGAATGTCTCCTACATATTCATACTTACATACACTGCATATATATTTATCGTGCTTCTCTTGTTCGCTGTTCTTATTTTCTTTTATATCATCAGCAATATATGTTGGAGCATTTTGGGAACTCTTGCCCTTTAAAACCTTATGATAATAAGAATAAGTCATCGGTTCTTCGTTTGAAAGTATATCAGCATCTAAAACATTACCTAAAAAAACAGTATGCGTATCTGTTTCCATTTTATTAATAACTTCACAGGTAATATACGCACATCCATCCTTCACTATCGGCATTTCAGCCAGCTTTTCAAATCTGACCAAATCAAATTTATTAATTTCTTTTCCAGACTGAAAGCCAAAAGTGCCAATAATTGATGGATCTGAATTGTAACTTAAAATTGAAATAGCAAATTTTCCTGTCTTATTAATGCATTGATGTGTATAATTATCATGATGTATGCTTACAGCTATAGTAGGCGGTTCGGCTGTAATCTGCATAACGCAATTTGCAGTACAACCCGTTGGGCGCTCACCGTCCCACACAGAAATAATATAAACTCCATAAGACAGATTCCAAAATGCATTTTGATTCATACTTTCCTCCCACGCCTACATTTATAAGCAAAAAATATAATTAAACGCGCTATGCTATACTTTCCTTGATAAACTTATGCACTCGATGCATATAAAAATTTCAATTACTATATTTCCTTTTTCCACAGGCCATGAAGGTTGCAATATTCATAAGCGGCAATAAGCTTTTCTCCATTTAATGTGAATACTGCTTTAGGTTTTTCTGATGGTTCTAGATATTTAATTTGAAATCCTTTATCTGTTTCTAAATAAATCCATTGAATAAAATGCTCAGGAACCATCGGATGTTCTACACTTCCCACCTCAACGGTAACAGTATTTTCATTCACATTCACTACAGGAACATGCTTTTCAACTGCTGCATCAACTGTGTTTGGCGTAATCTCAGTCATTAATTCCCCGCAACAGGTAAGTGGTGCACCTGATTCATTTATAAATGTAACTACATTTCCACAATGCTTGCAAATTAAAAACTTAGGTTCTTTTTTCATAATATATTGCCTCCTTAATTAATTCAATATTACATTTTTACCACAGTCTACTATAAATAAACACAGCTATTAAAAATTTATTGAATTAAAGAGTTTCTATAAACACATTTGCTTATACATTGAATTTATCATTCTTTATTTAATTACTTCCTCGGTAAATATTCTCTTTCAGGAACAATAGCTGTATAAGCCGGTCTTATAATCTTGTCTACATTTATTAATTCTTCAATACGGTGAGCACTCCACCCCACTATCCTCGCCATTGCAAATATAGGCGTGAATAATTCAAGTGGTATATCCAGCATACTATAAACAAATCCGCTATAAAAATCCACATTGGCACTTACACCCTTGTATATCTTTCTGCCTTTTGCAATCACCTGCGGAGCAAGTCTTTCTACCATTGAATACAGCTTGAAATCATCGTCCCGACCTTTTTGCTCTGCTAATTCTTCAACAAAGCCTTTAAATATTGTAGCTCTAGGGTCTGATAGTGAATAAACCGCATGACCCATTCCATATATAAGTCCTTTTTTATCAAAAGCTTCTCTATTAAGAATATTTTCTAAATATCGTTTTACTTCCTGTTCATCACTAATATCTGAAACACTTTCTCTTAAATCATTCATCATTTCAACAACTTTTATATTTGCACCGCCATGTTTTGGTCCTTTTAATGAAGATAGTGCCGCAGCTATAACTGCATATGTGTCTGAACCAGATGAAGTGACAACATGTGTTGTAAAAGTAGAATTATTACCACCACCATGCTCCATATGCAGCACTAATGCAATGTCAAGAACTCTAGCTTCCAGTTCTGTGTATTTCATATCAGGTCTAAGCATCCGCAGAATATTCTCAGCAGCAGACAAACTCTTGTCAGGTCTATGAATGTAAAAGCTTCCGTGACGAACATAATGATTATATGCATGATAGCCGTATACAGCCAGCATAGGAAAAGTACTGATAAGCATCATGCACTGCCTCAAAACATTGGAAATAGATAAATCTTCTGATCTGTCATCGTATGATGCAAGTGTAAGAATACTTTTGCTTAATGAATTCATAATATCTCTGCTTGGTGCTTTCATTACAACGTCTCTAACAAAATTTGTAGGTAATGTCTGACATTTCGCCATATTAGTCTTGAATTCTTCAAGCTGATTATCATCTGGAATGTTTCCAAACATGAGCAAATAAGTCGTTTCTTCAAAACCAAGACGCTTATTTGATACAAAATCTTTAACTATATCAGTTACACTGTAGCCTCTGTATGTAAGCTTCCCCTCACAAGGAACCTTCTTTCCGTCAACTTCTTTATATGCCTGTATATCAGAAATTGTTGTCAAACCTGCTAGAACTCCAGTTCCATCTTTATCTCTAAGTCCCTTTTTTACACCGTATTCATCATATAGACTACTATCTATATTACAATTTTGTTTACATATTTCTGCCATACTATCTGAATATGCATCAAAGCTCTTTTTTGAATTAGTCATATTTATCTCCTCCTTTGTTTAAATATTCCAAGAAATAGTTTATAAAATTAATATACTTTATTGTTTGATTATTGTCAACTTTTGATTTTTATAAACATTTGACATTAATCAAATGTTTATTTATAATTAGTAATTGATTAATGAGACTCATATTATTTTATATTAAAACATCGAACTTTATACATAATTACCAAAAGCTGTATGCAGTAGTTTAGTCACTTTTTGTGCCGAGAGCACAGCGAAAGGATTTTTAGTTCATATGAGCAGATTAGGTACTGAAAATGCAATTATTTCATTATTTGAAATATTTCCCAAATGTCAAAAAATTATTTTAAATTCAATTGACATTAAACACTCGAATCTTACTAAGACTCAGTTATTTATTTTATTCTCACTGATGGGTAAACCAAGCTTAAATATGTCACAAATAGCTACTTATATCGCTTCATCTCACGAACAAGCCACCAGAGCTGTTGCTCCATTGGTAACATCAGGCTATGTTGAGCGTTTTTTTGATGAAAGCAATAGGAAATTGGTTTTGATCCGCTTAACAGAAATAGGAAATAATTTTATTTCATTTGAAAAGGAGCAGCTCATTAAAAATTTAGTTAACAAACTAGATGAGCTTACTAACGAAGAAAAGGAAGAGTTTACAAACGCAACTTATACAACTCTAAATTTTTTGAAAAAACTTGAGTAAATATAGCCCCTCTCCGATCAATATTTTGGTGATTGACTAGAGATGACAGTATTATTTTCCATATTAAAATTTCTTATCCTTTAAACAAGCCCAACTTAATACATTTACGTTGTCTACTTTCGTAAAATATTGTAAAATATGATTATCAAATATGAAAAATTCAATATATGGTAATTTTTATTTATATTGAATTTTCATAAAATATTTTACTTTTAGTGAAAAGAAACAATCCTAGCAAAATGTCTATAATAATTATTTTTGCTGATTGATATTTTCACAAAGAAAGGATGATCACATTATGGAGAAACGCTTATGTTCTAAATTGGCAGTGCTATTATCTCTGTTGTTAGTGCTTCAATCATTACTAACCTCATTAAATGTAATGGCATCGACCTCGGAAAATGTAATGGCATCAACCTCGGAAAATGTAATGGCATCGGCCTCGGAAAATGTAATGGCATCAGCCCCGGAAAATGTAATGGCATCAGCCCCGGAAAATGTAATGGCATCAGCCCCGGAAAATGTAATGGCATCAGCCCCGGAAAATGTAAT
>JAEZIB010000194.1 GCA_023416275.1 Bacillota bacterium
CATTTTAGAATGCCTCCTCAGATTTCTTTGGACTTTCTATTAGAGTCGAAAAACTCTAAAAAGTCTAAAGAATTATTTGGATATATTATCCTAAATCCATGATAAAATTTAAAGGCACTGTTTTATTGAGCGCTTACTATATAAAACTTAATATTCTCAAATTCTTCAAATGCTTGACACAAAAGACTTCCTTCAAAGGGAGTCTTTTTGAGTGCTATTTTATGTAAACTAGATAGCATGATAACATATTATTAATTAAGTTTTCATTGATAATTGTAATTAAATAGATATTAAGCTAGAATAGCTATATGAAATTATTAAAAGGCATTATAAAAAGAGGTAAGAATGGATAAAAGATTTAAGTTTGGTATTGTAGTCGGTGATTATGAAGAAGAGTATTTTTATAATGATTCATGGAGTATTGAAACATACCCCAATTATCAAAGGATAACTGTTGCACCTATAAAAAATCAAATTGATCTTATGCTGGAAATTCTTAAGAGTTTTGAACCTCCATATTGGTGTTTATATGTGCTTATAGTGCCTAGAAATGAAAATGAAGCAGGGAGATATCAATGCCCTTATCCAATGTCTTATGAGGAGATATCTGAATTTGTTAATAAATATAAGAACTTACTTGAGACCGATGGAAGGCACCATTTGTGGCTTGGATCAGCTAATACTAAGCAACTGATGGTGTATGACAGGCATAATATTATTTATATATATGATGACATTATAAAAATGGCTGAATATCTGAAATCAAAGGGATTTCATGAAAATAAAATTTCTATCCCATTTCCACATGTACATTATTATCAAGGAAATGACATAAATGAAGCAGACATTTTAAAACACTGGAATTGGGTTAGAACCCCATTAAGAGAGCAGGATGAGTAATAGTAAACTTAGAGGAGATTTAATACTAGAAAAGAAGTATACTTGACGAGTAGGCTTGTATTATAAGATACAAAACTAGAATCCAAATGTGATTTGTTTTCTAATGTAAGGGGAGGTTATATGAAGGATACTATTAAGTTACATTCTGCCGCTAGAAAGTATTGTATAGAAAGAGGATATTTCTGGAGAAATGAATACAGCCAAATGTGTGCTGAGAGTAGAGACAGGAAGGAAGATTGTTATAATTACACTGATGAGGCTTATGACATGTTTCCTAGGTATCAAGTACTTGAGGCGATATTAACCGAAGTAGAAAAACATAAATCAGACGATTTTGAATCCATTGCACAAGCAAAAAGTCAACTGATTTCAGATGGGTTAAGTGCTGAAAGCTTATTTACTAAGCCGTCAAATAGTGAAGCTATTGTGAAGATTATTACCGATGAACTTGAAAAAGGAACATTTGCTTATTTGCCACAAACTAAGAGGGTAACCAAATTATTTGAACTGGCGGAGGTAAAGGCAAAGGAATTTCCTAAGCCAAGGAATAATGAAATTAAAGAAATAGCTATGAACGAAGAGAGGCAATTATTTATCAAATTCATTAATGATATAACAGAGGCTGAGCTATATGATATTGAACCCATGTTTTACAGACGAGTTATATCTAGGTCTGAAAGTGATTTTTTAAGAAAAAAACTAAGTGATAGATGGTGTGTAGCCGGATCATATTGGTACCCTTTAGTCGAATGTAACAGAGAAGATGTTGTCGCTTTAAAGGATGATTTTTTTTATAAGGATCAAGATATCGGAACATTAAGAGATATACTTAAAAAACGTGGGATTAATAGAATTTGGGAGCTTAGAGAATTTGATACTTATCCAGGATATGAAATAGACACCGATGCTTTTTATCCATGCTATACGATAGAGGGTGAAGGCTACTGGTTCAGCAATGATATGGACTGGGTTATTTATGCATCTCACGAAAACTCAATTACTATAGCTGGAACATGGTTAATTGATGAAGTGATGTTAGCTTGGGAAGATTGGAAGCAAAGAATTTGGTTAGAATTTACTTATTAGCTAGTTAGAATTACATGGTTACTTCAATTAAAACGAGATTATGTATTCATTCCGATTATTACAAACCTAGTTAGTATTGGTATGATTATGCTTTTAATAAAAAACTAAAAATACAAATTTCAAACCAGTTAATTAGATCGAATTAGATTTGAGTTAATATTTTCGTAAATAGAAAAACTTAATATTCTCAAATTCTTCAAAAGCTAAACATAAGTGCTTCCTTGATAAGGTAGCGTTTGTGTCTTGATTAATATTAACTTAGTTTTGGTATAGTTATTGGAATGTTGAGCCCTTCTGCTAGAAATATGCAGAATATATCTAGGTCTACATAACCACTTCCATTTCCAATATCTGAATTTTTAAGGGTAATATCGGAGTTTCCCAGTAAACCTTCTTATATTAACTTGTTAGTTTATGCAGGTATTAAGAAAATTATACATGAATTTTAAAAATAAATAGAAAATCCAGATAGCCTTATGAATAGGTGCTTCTGGATTTTTTATATTTCTGTATTGATAATTATAATACAGGGTCACAGTCTTCCCTTATTTCCGAAATTAGGAACCTAGTGTTATGCAGAATTATATAGTTTAATGTTAAATATTGCTTAAATTAATTCAATATGTGGTATATAATAGTAAATATATTAAACATTTGAAAAAATATAGCTATTTTATGTTAAAAATAAAATTCGAAAAATATAATATTACTAACAAAAATAATACGAGAGACTGCTATATAATGAAAGAAAAATGAAATTAATAAAAGAAGGAGGGACTATTCATGGATAATTCACTTGAAAACATACCTGTACAGCTTTCAAATGGATCTAAAATTATGGTTCAGGCAACAATTTTGGGAGGAGAAGAGGATGTAGCCTTTTGCGCAATGAACTTTGATGAAATTGCAGTAAGTATTGAAGGAATTGTAGAAACCATCGGTAATGCATTGAAAAAGGTAAAACCAGACAAAGCGACAATTGAATTTGGAATTGAAGTTGGTGTTGAATCGGGAAAGTTGACTGCAGTTATTTTACAAGGGTCAGGAAAAGCTAATTTGAAGATAGCTTTGGAATGGTCTGGGGACAATAAATAATCCCAATATACTGGAGGGAGCAATAAAATGTATAAATTTCTAGAGAAATGTATTGTTAGGCTAGTAGACAAAAATAACAAAGGAGGAACAGGGTTTTTTATTGGGCCTGGGCTAATCATTACTTGTGCACATGTTTTAACGGAAAATGATTGTTCGAAAATAAATGCATATTGGGAGAAAAAAGAGTGCGCCGTGGTATCTGAGCCGCTCTATTACAATAGTGATATAGATGTGGCAATTATAAAAACTGAGCTTTTGGACACCCCATTTGTTCTTTTAGATGAAAAAGTCGAATTAGGTAGTCCTTTATATAGTTTTGGATATCCTGACACTAATCTAGAGGGTGAGCCAGTAACATTGGAATATGAAGGTGAAACAACTGATGCTTATCCATTATTAAAGCTGAAAAACGGGCAGATACGACCTGGTATGAGTGGAGCCCCTCTGTTGAATATAGATTCTGGTACTGTGTGTGGAATTATCAAAAAAACACGGAATAGGGATAACGATCTTGGCGGAAAAGCTATTCCAGTGAGTAGCGTTTTTGGTAAAATAAATCAAATTTTTGATTTTCATAAGGATAGTAGCAAAATTCATACTGATTGGATGAACCTGTTATCACCTGTACAGAAAGTAAAGCTTGGATTAATAAATGATAGTGATTCGGATTTCGTAAAATATGAAAAGAATAATAAAAAATCGCATTTTTTATTATTTCAGCATGATCCAAAGCCTTGCACTTCTATTTTTATTGAACCCAACTACTCTATTAATTTTTATAAAGGATTAGAACCACAATTCTTTAATGAAAAGAACGATTTTTTAAATGATTGTTTGTCAATTTTACATGACCAGAAGATATTATTTATTTTAGGTCCTTATGGATGCGGTAAGACCTTTCTTTCTAAGTACCTCCAGTCAAATCTGAAAAAAAAATATGATACAATATTCGTAAGATGTTGCGATATTACAAGACTTACAGAATATAGGTCTTTCCTGAATGAAGCAATGAAGATGAAACATAAAAACAAGGATATTTATTTTATATTCGATAGCTATGACGAAATTAATTTTATAAAAGAAGATAAAGTTGATATTAACGATGCCATTTTGAAGAATATTATTGAGCTTTCGAAGGAGGATGGGATTTATATAATATTAAATTCAAGAAATATATTTAAGCGTGAAGAAGATGTTTTCTTAAGTATATGTTTTCAAATGTATGAATTTGATTACAATGAGTTTAAGTTTATTGATGTAAAATATTTCACAAAGGAACAGATTAATAACTGGCTTGATACATATTCCAATGAAATGGCTAAGATTGGAAAGGAAAATAGGCTTTATGCTCATGATATAAAATATTTTCACAAAAATCTTATTAATGCCTGCCATAATCCATTGTTTTTGTATCTACTTGTAAGCCATTACTATGAAAATGGCATGGATTCTATGAATGATGTTTATTCTTTATATGAATCATTTGTAGATAAAACTGTGTTGGGAAAGTTTAAACTAGAAAAACCGGGGGGACCAGATGCAATTAGGGAAATATCGGGGAAGTACCGTGAATTTTTAAGGGAGCTTAGTATAACAATTGGCTCAAAACACCCTCTAAAAATATATAACGATGAACTTAATGAAGGAGAGCTTCTTGACAAAAATGCCTATAACTATATAATTGGATTTGATGAGTTTGAGGGTAAAATAATTGAAATAACAAAGGAAGTCCTTGAAAAAAAGAATATTGATAAGGAAAGGCTTACGGAAAATGCTCTAAGTTGCTACTTCTTGGAGCAAAGTGGTCTTATACTTAAGTTCCGTGACAATAATATATTGTTTTTTCTTATTGCGGAGACTTATTTCTTGGCTCTTAAGGAAATGTGCGATAAATATAAAGTTGGAGGTTATAGTAGCGAACTATACGATATCATAGATAAATATCATAATATTAAGTTACATCCTCTTACAATTGAGCTTCTTTTTAGCAGGCTTAAAAATGTTGGCAAAAATGAATCAGAAACAGAAGAGCGAAAAGAAAGGAAAACTTTACTTTTAAGATTGATAAAGGAATTTATATATGATGGAAAGGTGCTGAATATAACGGAGGAATCACTCCAGTGCATATGCATATCCAAAATCAATAGTGATTTATTATTGTGCCTAATTTACATGAACATTAATACTGAGGGATATAGGGATTTGGGATACTTCTTTAAAAGATTATACTGGTACTTAAGTGCAGCAAAGCTTCTTGATATGAGATATTTGAATGTAGTAAGGCGATTTTTCAAAGACATAAGGCTTACCAATGCTGAATTAAGAAGAATAAACTATAATGGCTACAATTTTAAGAATTCAAGAATGAACTCTGTGAAGTTTGTCCAGTCAATGTTTTATGATGTTATTATGCAGTATACTGCTTTTAATGAAGCGGAGTTTGAATTATGTGAATTTAATGATGTTGATATGACAGGAACAACAGGTTCAGCAATATTTAGCAATTGCATTATTCATAAAAATGTAATAAAGGAAACTAAAAATATTAGTTTCCTTTTTAAAAGATGTCATATCAAAAGTATGGGAATTCATAATTCTAATAAAGATATATATTTAGTATTTGAAAATTGTGATATAGATGATTTAATAATAAGACATAGTGATTTCAGAAATGTTGATATCACTAATTGTACATATAATACTATCAAGCTTGAAGGTTCTAAAGGTAATGTGTATATAAAAAAGTCAAATTGTAAAGGTGGGCATAAATACTCGCACGAGAATAAAAATGACATACTAGTTATGGAAGATGGTAGGGAGATATAATCTATATAAATGAAGAATAAACTATACGAACAACTTTAGTAACTTGGTTTTGATCAGATTTACATAACCACTTCCATTTCCAATATCTGAATTATTGAGGGTAATATCGGAGTTTCCCAGTATAACTTCTTATATTCAAATCGCTGTAGACGCTGATATGAGCCGCTTTCATAAAAAAGTGGTCAGAAAATCAAATTAGATAAAAGAATTAAATCAAGTTAAATTTGATTTAATTCTTTCTTTGAATATGTAAAACTTAATATTCTCGAATTCTTCAAATGCTTGACACAAAAGACTTGCTTCAAAAGGGAGTCTTTTTGTGTCTTGTTTTATGTTAACTTTGATTTGCAGACAAAAATGAAAAAAGTATATTATGGAATTTTTGAGTTTCCCCATTTTTGAAGCAGCAAAATGCTAAGAAACCTATATATATTTGAAATGCCTAATATTATCATATATAATATAAAAGTACAATATTGGATAAAGTTTTACAATATTTTTAGGAGGAAAGAAAATGATAAGAGGTATAAAAAGATGTGGTATTAAACTGTGTTTAATTTTTTTATTTTTTCTATGTGTAAATAGTTGGTTCACAATTAGTGCGAGTGCTTATACAAATGAGACAGTAAATTCTGAAAAAGCTACAGAAGTTAATTCTGCTATTTCAGGAGCACAACAACAAAGTACATTAATAAACTCAAATGCAGGAAAATCATCGGTATACAGCCTTAGCTCAGCCGCAAATGGAACTTTAGGTAAGAACTTGATTATTAAAGCAAATATTGAAGATAATTCTAGTACTAATAGTGCATGGAAGGTATTTTATGATAAAACTAAAGAAACTCCTGAATTTCATTATGGAACTGTGGAAAATTCATTAAGTATTGTGGGACATAATGTTAATGGTTCAGTTGTTAAAAAAGTAGGTATTAAACCCGGAAATACATATTCTTTTAGTGCACTTGTTAAAGGGCTCGATATTGCAGCATCAGGAGGGGCAAGTATTTTTATTGGGCAGTATGATAAAAATGATAAGTTAATTCCTGAAACAGATTATTTTTATATTAAGTACGGGACTTTTGAACGACAAAAAGCAAATGCAAAATTTGTTGCAAACCCGAATGCAAGCAGCGTAGAGATTAAACTTATGTTAGATGGTTCTGGGACTGTCTGGTTTGATGAAATTTCACTTATCAATACAGGAATCATACCTGGAGCAGTCACCAAAGTAGTAGCAAACACAGAAATCAAAAAAACTACATATAAAGGTTTTAAGGTAACCTTAGATGGAAGTAAAAGTTTTGCAGTAGATGGCTCTTCTTTAACATACAACTGGTCCTTTGAATCTCAGCCAGTTGGAAGTACAAGTACTCTCAAAGATGTGGATACTGCTAATCCATATTTCATACCTGATATTGCAGGTGATTATATATTATCATTTACCGTAAAGGATAACGATGGAAACAGCGATACAAAAAAAGTAACTATCAGGGCTAAACTATTTAGCGACACTTCGGATGACGATAGTTTTAACTCAATAAATAGATTAACGCAAAAGATTTTGACGGGGTATACCTTTGAAGAGTTCATTCCACTGTTAGATGGTTGGATTATTGTGGGTGATAACAGTAAAAAGCAAATAATTATCCTGAATACTTTAACAGGAGAAGTAGCAAAATCATACCAGCTTCAAGAAACACCGGACAGAATTGATTTCGATTTTGACAAAGGTATTATAGTTGCTACTCAATCCACTACAAATAATATAGCTAAGATAGATGTATATTCAGACAATGTTAGCTATATAACTGCAGCATCTAATACTATAATTGGTGGAAATAGTGATATAGCAATAGGAAAGGATAATGTTGTTTTCTTCTTACGTAATAAGTGGACAGATTCATGGATTGGCATATTAGATATTTCACAAAATATAGAGATTAGTCATAAGAATATGGATTTTAATGAAGTAATAAATGCACACTATATTGCGTTTAATCAAGTTAATAATGAACTTATAATTGGTGATGGTGAATGTTCACCTTGTTCATTGCAAAGATATAAATATGATGACAAAAATCATAGCTTTAGAATTGTCCAAGATATAGGGGAATTGGGTCCAAGTGGTAAAGATCTTGTTATATCAAACGATGGTAAACACATAGCTTTTTGTTGCGGTGCGCAAACAATATTTGATATTAACTGTAGTGATATATCAAAGAATTTTGGGGAGTGGGACTCTGATGATAGTTCAGTATCTGCTGTTTTCAGCTATGATAGCAAATATCTTCTGGCAGCAAATTCATCAGATATTAGATTATTTAGTGTAGATAATCATACTTTAATAAAAAAAGTTGGTCCTAGACTTTGGTTGGACGTAGATAAGATAGGTATTTCCAGAGGGGGCAGGGTTGGATACGCATATACAGAGCATGAGGAATTATACATTTTTAGAATAGATGATTCATCTTTATTAAATATTGATAGCATCTCAACAGATAAGGAAACCCCTCAGCTTGAAAGCACTAATATTAGTGTTACGGCAAATACAAGTGGAGGAACAAATGCTAAATTCTATCATTTCATCGTGTATGATGGAAACAACTGGGCATTACAGCAAGCATATTCTACTAGCAATACTTTTAACTGGAAACCTGAAGTGGCTGGTGAGTATTATCTAGTAGTAGAAGCAAAAGATGCAGATTCACTTAATGATTATGATGCGTACAATACTATCAGATATAATATAACCAAAGAACCGGCTTCAATAACTATATCTGGTCCTAGCAATTGTACAATTACTCCAGGAGCACGCATAACGTTAAAATATTCAGCTACTGTGGAAGATAACGAAGGTAATATTGTACCAAAACAAAAAGTCAGCTGGTCTATAGATGGTCAGGTTGCTGGAGTGCTAATAGATGATAGTACTGGAGTTGTTACGGTAGATAGTACGGCTCAGACTGGTTCTTTTGTAATAATAGCTAAGGTTGGAGAGGTTTCAAATACTATACCTGTAACAATAGCTGCTGTTACAGGTATAGAAATAAGCGGAGCAGAGAAAATTGAAATACCATTAATCGGTATTGCAACATCACAATATACTGCTGTTGTAAAAGATCAGGATGGTAAGCCAATGCTTGAAGAGTTAGTTGATTGGGCTGTTTACGATAGTGAACATAAACCTATAAGTGGATTAAGCATAAGCAATACTGGATTAATAAAAGTCATCAGTGCAACTGTGCCAAATAAATACATTATTGAAGCTAGGTCAAAGACAAATACTTCAGCTTATAATACTAAAACTATTTTGTTAACAGCTCCTCCATCACCGCTATTGACTGGTTTCACTTGGACACAGGGAAATACTACAGGAACAACTAAAGCAACAGTAGTTCCAGCAGGAACATTAAAATACATAGTTGGTGCTGCAGGGTCACAGGTGAAGCCAAATGTAGGTGATGCGGCTACGGCATATATAAATACTCTTTCAGTAAATGCTGATATTGAAGTAACTGCTGAGCAGCATATATATATAGTAAGAACCGCCAATGAAGGAACTATAACTGGTTGGGCAGATGTAGCTGTAAATGCGGCGAATATCAAGCCGTTACAAACACCAGCACCTAAATTGACTGGTTTTACATGGGAGCAGGGAGGTAAAATAGGAACAACTAAGGCAACAGCATTACCAACAGGGACGTTAAAATATATAGTTGGGGCTGCAGGTTCTCAGGCACAACCAAATGTAGGTGATGCGGCTGCAGCATATACAAATACCCTTTCAGCAAATTCTGATATCGCAGTAACTGCTGAACAGCATATATTTATAGTAGAAACTGGCAAGGAAGGAACTATAATTGGTTGGGCAGATATAGTTGTAAATACAACTAATATCAAGCCGGTCCCAACACCAGCACCTATTTTAACAGGTTTCACTTGGGCACGAGGAAGTAAAATAGGAACAACTAAAGCAATAGTAGTTCCAGAAGGTACATTAAAATATATAGTTGGTGCTGCAGGGTCACGGGTACAACCAAAAGTAGGTGATGTTGCAACAGCTTATATAAAAACACTTACAGTTAATGCAGATATTACGGTATCTGCAGGACAACATATATTTGTAGTTAGAACGGATAGTGATGGTACTATAACAAGTTGGGCAGATGTAGTTGTAAATACTGCTAATATCACAACAGCAGCACCTAGATTGATTGGTTTCACTTGGGCACAGGGAAGCACTATAGGAACAACTAAAGCAACAGCAGTTCCAGAAGGAACATTAAAATATATAGTTGGTGATGCTGGTTCTCAGCTACGACCAAATGTAGGAGATGCGGCTACAGCATATACAAATATTCTTACAGCTAATTCAGATATAGCAATATCACCAGGACAGCATATATTTGTATGTGGTGTAGGCAATGATGGAAGTATAACAAGCTGGGTAGATGTAGCATTAAGTGGGGCAGATATCTATTTAATACGCACAAAAGGTGACGTTAATGATGATAGTGTTGTTGATGCACTGGATTTTGCATTATTGAAGATGTATCTGCTTGGACAAACAGCAAATATTAATAAGATAAACTCAGACATAGATTTAGATGGTGAAATTGATGCAATTGATTTTGCATTGCTCAAAATGCAACTTCTAAATTAGTGTTAACTTATGTGATAAAGACATGTATGAAAGTAGTTAAAAGTAATAAAGATAAGTAGTATCCAAATCTATTTACTGTAATAAAGTAAATAGATTTGGATATTTTTTGTAATAACGACATAAGTTGATTGAGAAAAATAAAAGGTTAAAGTTGGGTAGATGATTGGTATAAAAAAGTACTTGAGCTTAACTAGATTGTCTACATAGCTACTTCCATTTCCAGCATGTGAATTTTTGAGGGTAATATAATCGTTTTTCAGTAGACCTTCTTATATTGTAATCCTTGTAAGGCTAGACACGAGCCGCTTTCATGAAAAAACGGTTAGAAAATCAAATCAGATAAAAGAATTAAATTAAGTTAAATTTGATTTAATATATTTTCAATCTAATATTCATAAAATGATTAATAAAAAGGCTTCCTGAATGAATAAGGAAGCCTTTCTGCTGGTGAGCCCAGCATGGGTGCTTTCTCGTCGGTGAAAGTCTGAAAACAGGTTAATAACTAGTGTTACGAGGTTCTTTGAATAAAACCTTAAACTGAAAGTTAAATAAAGAAAAGAGCGTTGTTGATAGTTCATGAAAACCAAAATATAACGAGGCAAGAAAATGTCCCCCACTTCTATAGTGGCGGGTACCATTTTGGTTATAAAAATTGTGTAGATATTGACCTTATGCAGCCTATGTGAGAATATTATTATTATATTACAACTTGAGGAGATTAAGTTTACAAGAAAATGTACAAAGGAGGTGACGAGTCCATGCCAATTCTTTTAGGGTGTTTTGTGCTACATGTGGAGCATGGACATATATATGGCTAATGAAAATATAGTGCTGATACCTAAATTGGCAGATTGCTTGTCTGGGTTAGGAGTAAATAATTTGCTTTCAGATCAATACATAAAGTACTTTAAGGGTGAAATAGCAGACCTGAATCCGTTGGATAAAACCAAGAGAATTGTTTTGAACTCTCTCGCCTATGATATCCAGAATAAAATAAGGAATACTTTTCAGATTATGAAAGACTCAGAAGATAAGTATTATGAGCGGTTCCTGAATATAATGCTTGACCTTGGAGGTGTATCCTTTTTTGATACATTATCATATGCCTTCCGTGGCTTCAACAGGACCGGTATTAATGAACTTTTGAGTTATAACATTCAAAAGCCTATTGTAATCTGTTGGATGATTGAGAATTCAGTAAATAGAGAATTCACCATCAAAACGTTTATTATTGATAAGATTGAAATGTTATATGAAAATGAAAGTGGTCTATTGTCAGAAGTGTACCAAGAATGTAGCATAAATGCAAAACTGTATCTTTCAGCATTGTTAGTGAGGTTTGATAAAAGAAATAGCAAGAAGACACTGGAATGGATTGAAAATGTAACAAAAAATAGTCTCGGTGATCTGTTTAGTAAAAAGATACCTGCAGATGGATTGGAGCAAATTAACAAGTACATTAACGGTGGCCTTTTCATAAATGACAACATGATCCCTAATATAGCCAAAGTTGTTGATTTTAAGTTTGTAAACAGTTATATTCTGCAGCTATTATTAGGTGTATCATATATAATTATAAATGAGTCAAATTTGGCAAGACGTTTCATAAAATTGATGGTAATGCTGGATTACCAAAAAAGTTTTAATGCAATATATTTAGCTATAAAGAATGACACCTATAATGAACCGGATAAAATGAAAACTATGGGTTTGTCTGAAGCTACAGAGGTAATGGGTATTCCTAGAGAACTGTATATTGCATGGCTCGGAAGCTGGTCGGCTGAAAATTTAGGTCACTTTGATACGATGATACGTGAAGAGCTTAATAAAAACAGGAGAGCCTTTGACAAGGCAGTTAATCTGAATGCAAGCTGGGGAGCTACATATTTAAATAGATTTTTATGGGAGCAGAATGAAAATCTAGAGAGCTATTCAGATGTTGAAAGTACTTACGTTCAAGCCTATCAAAAATTCTTTAATGATTTAAGTATTCCAAAGAATATTAATGATTCCTTTATTGACTTTTTGTTTGGTAGAAAGGAACTTTCAGAAATAAAAGAAAGTGCAAAAAAAGTACTGGGGAAACAAACAATATATTCGTATAATAGCAGTGACTTTTTTAAACGAATCTCTTGGACTAAAAATGTATCTTCGTTATATAACAGAAGTATCTGTCTTTTTGTCTACAGCAGAAGCAATTATATTCTGGAAAACATAGCACATGATGTTTTTAAAAAAAATAATCCTGAAGAATTCACAAAGTTAATAAAACTTATTGAAAGCTCGGGCGCAGGTAAAGATGGTATAGTACCTTTATTAGCTGAATATGCTTGCGGACAGTACTACAATAAGGGAAAAGAAGCTGCAAGGACATACATATCTGATGAGATAAAGAATAATGCTGATGAAGTAATCCAGTGCATAAGTGAATGTAGTGCTGACGGAAGAGTGTACCTGATAGAAGAATTCTTTAATGTGAATAAAGCGAGGTCTGTTAAGCTATTGATCGAATACACCAATGATACCTCTAAGGCTGTAAGAGAAAAGGTTATTGATTTGCTTGGAGGCTATAGGGCAGCATTCGATGAAGTAGAAAAGTTACTGTCTAATAAGAAGCAGACTGTCAGAGAGTGTGCTATACACATATTATCAATTTGGAATGATGAGAAATCCTTGGAATTACTTCATAAAGCCATGGAAAAAGAAAAGAGCGACAAGCTTAAGACCACCATAGCAAATATTCTTAAAATAACCAGAGATGCAAGTGAAGAAGTACAGGGAGATATCAATATAATAGATTATTGTAAAAGAGGACTGAAGAAAACCAGGGGAGGCTCATTAGGCTGGCTTGATTTTGAAACTATTTCACCCATAAGGTTTAAAGATAGTGAGGAGGCAGCAGATACAGATTTGCTGAAATATCTGCTTCTGTCTTATGCAACTAATAATATTATTGGTACAAGCCTGGAAGCAAAAAAAGTTAGTAATTATCTTTCACAGCAGGATTTGTCAGATGTTGCCTTTGAAATACTTAACAGGTGGATTGCAAATGGTGCTGAAGCAAAGAAAAAATGGGTAATGTCACTTGCTGCTATACATGGTGATGAAAGAGCCGTTCTGCTTTTAAAGAAAAAAATCGAAGAGTGGCCCGGAGCTTCGAGAGGGGCTATTGCTTGTGAGGCTGTTAACGCACTTGCACTTAACGGAAGTTCGCTTTCACTTATGATAATTGATAACATTTCAAGAAAGTTCAAATTCAGACAGGTAAAGGAAGCAGCCTCGGGAGCATTTGCTTTTGCGGCTAAAGAACTGGAAGTTGATCCTGAAGAACTGTCTGATAAAATTGTTCCTAATTTAGATTTTGATCAAAGAGGGGAGAGAAGCTTTGACTTTGGCTCTAGAAAGTTCAAAGTTGTACTGAGCCCAATCCTTGAGATAGAAGTATTTGATGAAAATGATAAGAAGCTAAAAGCCTTACCTCTACCTGGAAAAAATGATGATGAGGAAAAGGCAAAGCAAGCGGTAGAAGGGTATAAAAACCTTAAAAAACAGTTAAAATCAGTTGTGAGTATTCAGACCATCCGTCTTGAGACAGCTCTTTCCACAGATAGAAAATGGACAAAGGAGTCATGGGTCAAGCTTTTTGTGGAAAATCCCATAATGCACAAATTTGCCATTGGACTTATTTGGGGAACGTATCAGGAGGGTGTGCTGAAGGATACTTTCAGATATATGGAGGATGGTAGTTATAATACAAAGGATGAAGATGAGTTTGACTTAGCTGATGACATGGTGATAGGCTTAGTTCACCCTATTGAGCTTGATGAAGAGGACCTGCTTAAGTGGAAAACCCAGCTTGAGGACTATGAAGTCAAGCAGCCCTTTGAGCAGATTTCCAGAAAGGTCTATAAGGTAACACCAGAAGAAGAAAAATATGTTGTCAGGTTTGGAGGCATAATCATTAATGGTCTTTCTCTGCTTGGAAAGCTGACCAAATTCGGCTGGTATAAGGGCTCGATACAGGATGCCGGCTGTTATTATAATTATTACAAAGAAGACAGTAAAATTGGTATTGGCGCAGAACTTCAGTTCAGTGGAGTTGGAGTGGGCTATGAAAATGAAGATATAACTGTTTATGAGGTGATTTTTTACATAGCAGGCACTGTCAAGAGAGGCAGTTACATATATGATAATGTGGGAGATAACAATTTGCTCAAACCTAGTGATGTTGCTCCACGGTTTTTCAGTGAAATATTATATGATGTAGACAGGGCGACTATTTCCAAAACAGGGGTTAAAGAGGATTGGAAGAAAGACAGATAGATAGGAGTAGGAGACAGATAGGAGATAAGATACAGATAGCTAGAGCGAAGGGGCATTTCAAGCATTATTATTAAGGGGCTAGATACGAGATAAGATACAGATAGGAGACAAACATATGGATAAGTCAAAAATAATGAAGCCGCCCGTTGAGCTTTTTTATAAGAAAGAACTTGAAGCTCTCCGGATTAATGATAGCAGTTCCAAACCAGAAAATTGGAGGTTATCTCCAAAAGCAGTCAGAAGATTTATTCTGGGCAGTGACAAGCCTTTGAGCCTAGATGGTGAGAAAATAACCGTAAAGAAAAAGTTCTATGGTGATGATACTCTCATAGAAAGGTGTATAGTTACTCTTGCCGGTAACAGAGGTCTTATGCTGGTAGGTGAGCCGGGTACGGCAAAAACAATGCTAAGTGAGCTTTTGTCTGCTGCTATCAGCGGAACCAGTACCAACACCATTCAGGGTACAGCAGGTACAACTGAGGACATGATTAAATATTCCTGGAACTATGCATTGCTGCTTGCAAAGGGGCCTGTAAAGGAAGCTTTAGTACCTTCACCGCTATTTGTGGGAATGGAAAATGGAATTATAACCAGATGCGAAGAAATAACCAGATGTCCTGCTGAAGTTCAGGATAGCTTGATTAGCGTAATGAGTGACAAGGTTCTGAGTATTCCCGAATTTGGTGATGAAGGGTTCCTATTTGCAAAACCCGGTTTTAATATTATTGCTACAGCTAATACCCGCGACCGTGGAGTAAATGAAATGAGCAGTGCTCTCAAAAGAAGATTTAACTTTGAAACTATATTCCCTATAAATGATGTAGCTCTTGAGGCTAAAATCATTGAGGAAGAATCGTCCAGACTTCTGGTTAATTCGGGTATTGATATCAAAGTAGACAGAGATGCAATTGAAATCTTGGCTTCTACTTTCCATGAATTGAGGGAAGGCATTTCAAGTGACGGAAGCAGGATAGACAAGCCGGGAGCAGTTATGAGCACAGCTGAGGCAGTATCTGTATATTGCCAGTCAGCAATGAGCAGTTACTATTATGGTAATGGTAAATTAAGTATGGACAACATGGTTCAGAACATACTTGGTGCGATTATAAAAGAAAACCGAGATGATTTGGAGAAAATCAAGAGCTATTTCAATATAGTCATAAAAAATAAAGGAATTAAAGAGGGCGGTTTATGGAAGGATTATTATGCAGCCAGGAGATGGCTGAAATAGAGGAACTCTTTAAAAGTGCATATAATCTGAAATCAAATCTGGTTCTATTTCCTGTAAGACACCATAGTCCAGCTTGCTCTTTTCATTTGAAGAAGACTATTGAAGCCTATAACCCAGATATTATACTGATTGAAGGGCCAAGTGATACCAACCCTGTTTTAAAGTTTATTGAACATGAAGAAAGTGAAGCTCCCTTATGCATTTATTACAGCTATTCCGATAAAAAGGGTGTTGTAGGGGAGAAGGGAGGAAAATACATGTGTTATTATCCCTTCCTTGATTATTCACCAGAACTTGTTGCCATAAGAGAAGCAAAACAAAGAGGTATCACCGCAGAGTTTATAGATTTGCAGTATCCTGAGATTCTCATAAACAGCAGTAAATCTGAGGGGATTCATGCTGATGCACCAAAAGCAAGCTATAACGATGATTATCTCATGCAAAGGGGAGAGTATCTTAAAAGACTGTGTGAAAAGGAAGGCTGCAGGAATTTCAGTGAGCTCTGGGAGAAGCTTTTTGAGCTTGATGGTATTAATACCGATACTGCCTATTTTGTGAACAATATGCTCGCCTTTTGTTATCTATCAAGAGTGGGCTATACTAAAGAAATGCTTGAGCTTGACGGTTGTTCTGCCCGTGAGGCTTTTATGGCTAGGAATATCCTAAAAACAATTGAGAAGTATGAAAAAGTACTGGTGGTCACAGGAGGATTTCATACTTATGGAATTATAGACTTGATGCAAAATAGTACAGATATAGAAATAAAAAATATAGACCTAAGTGACTCAGGAGCCTATGCCATGGCATATTCAATGGAAGAAAGCGATCAATTAAATGGTTATGCCAGTGGCATGCCTCATCCTGCTTTTTATCAGAAGGTATGGGAGGGGATTTCGTCCGATGAACCCCAGCCATATGAAAAAGCCGTTTTAAATTTCATAATCGAGTGCGGAGGTTATCTGCGGAAAAAGGAAGGCGGAATTTCAACTGCTGATGAGATAGAAGCTTATAATATGGCTAATGGTTTGAAGTTACTCAGAGAAAAATCAGGGTGCGGTGTTTATGAGCTTATTGATTCGGTAAGAGCTTGCTTTGTTAAAGGAGAACTAAATTATTTTGATAAATCTCCACTTGAAGCCTTATACAAAATGCTTACTGGTAAAAAAATAGGCAAGCTTTGCGGAAATGCTGATGTACCACCGCTTGTTAAAGATTTCAGGGAAAAATCGAAATATTTTAAATTAAAAGTTGATACTTCTGCGGAGCAGGAAATTACCCTGTTTATTTATAAAAGCGAAAGGCATAGAGAATGTAGCAAGTTTCTTAATATAATGTCATTTCTTAATACAGGTTTTTGTAAAAAGGTTAAAGGTCCTGATTTCAGTAAGAGAACGAACACAAATATAGTGAGAGAAGTATGGAAATACAGGTGGAATACTTCTGTAGACAGCAGCCTGATAGAACTCTCGGTGTATGGTGGCTCCCTTGTTGAGGTGGCTGGTGAAACTGCAAGGAGAAAGCTTTCTGATATTGGAGATCATGCAGGAGAAGCTTCACTGCTGATGATTGACATATTTATGATGGGGCTGGAGGATAACCTACAAGAGATTTCAGCAACGCTATCAGACAAAATTGATAGGGATGGAGTTTTCTTTTCTGTTGCTGATTGTACGTATAACTTAAATTTTTTAAATAGGGCAGGAAGTATTCTGTATAGTACCCATGATAATGAAATCGAAAAGCTTATTTTTCAGGCATACAACAAGGCTGTAATACTCATATCTTCCTTGGCTGATACTCCTAAAGATAATGAAAATAAGGTTATTTCAAAGCTTAAGGACATCTATCACATATCAAGGCAGAAAGATATAGATCTCGATAGTGAAATTTTTGCCGAAGCACTTATGAATATTACGAAAAGTAAGCTATGCAACAGTGCTGTTGAAGGTGCAGCAATAGGACTTCTTTTTGGAATGGGAAGAATGGAAAAGGAACAGATAAAAAAGAGGGCAGAAGGATATCTATATGGAACGGGTGAAAAATTCTTGGAATCTGCCAACTTTTTAAAGGGACTTTTTTCAACAGCACGTGAAGTGGTTTTCTATGAAAAGGATTTTTTAGAGGGCATAAATAATGTATTGTGTAACTTGCCCGAAGAGGAATTCATTAGGATTTTACCTGAATTCAGGCTGTCCTTCAGTTTTTTTAATCCAGGTGAAATAGAGCAGATTGGGAAAAATGTAGCTGAAGTCTATAGTACAGATACAGACAATATTCTTCGTACAGAAGCTGTAAATCCGCAGGAGGTGGAATTCTGTAAGAAACTTGATTCATTAGGAGCTGATACATTAAAGCGTTGGGGGATTTTTGATGGACAATAATAGTACGGCTATAAACAGATGGAGGCTCATACTGGGTAGGTTTTCAGAAAGTAACCTGTCATTTTCGGAAGATCAGGCTTTAAATTATGCAGATATGGATGACGTCTTGGATTTCCTTTACAGTAGAGAATACGGTGAGGAAAGGGGCGTCAGAAAAGGTTCTTTTGACCCTTCCATGCTCACTGTGCCCGAATGGATAACTAAGGTTAGAGAACTTTTTCCAAAGGCTACAGTGGAGATACTGGAAAAGCATGCATTAGAAAAATATAATATGTCAGAGCTTCTGACTGACAAAGAGGTTCTTGAAAAAATGGAGCCTAATATTGATCTTTTGAAAAGCATTCTCCAGATGAAACATTTGATGAAGGGAGAAGTACTGGAAGCTGCAAGGAGAATAGTAAGACAGGTTACTGAAGATATTAAAAAAAGTCTAGAGCAGGATATAAGAGCTGCAATTATTGGAAGGATAGACCGAAGCTCCACTAGCAGGCTCAAGTCTTCTAGGAATATAGACTTTAAAAGAACTATCAGGAAAAACTTAAGTAATTTTGATCTTGAAAATAACAGACTTCTTGTTAAGAATGTCTATTTTAATAGAAGAATAAAGCGATACAATCCCTGGAGGGTTGTAATTGCTATTGATGAAAGCGGAAGCATGTTAAGTTCTGTTATACATAGTGCAGTTATGGCAGGTATATTTGCACAACTGCCTATGTTAAAGACCAATCTTTTGATATTCGATACTGAAATTGTTGATCTTACAGGATATATTGATGACCCAGTTGAAACTTTGATGAGTGTACAACTGGGGGGTGGAACCAATATCGCAAAGGCACTTCAGTACTGCAGCGGACTTTTAGAAAATCCTCACAGGACAATGGTGATTATGGTTACAGATCTTTGTGAAGGTGGTCCTGGTGAAAATATGTTCAGGCAGGCAAAAAATATTATTGAAGCAGGGGCAAAGCTCATTGTATTGACTGCTCTGGATATGCAGGCAGTACCAGTTTATGATAGAGCAGCCGCAGAGAAAATGGTGTCATTGGGTGCGAATGTAGCAGCTTTGACTCCGGAGGGACTTGCAAAATGGATAGCAGAAATAATTTCTTGAGTGATTTAAAGAATTGGATAGATGGCATTGATGATGACTTCCTTGTGGGAATTTCAAACAAAGGAATATTTAACAGGGCTAAAAGAGAGTTGGAAGAAAAATCTGAGGTATCAGTAAATATAAATGACCAAAAGGTGACTTGTACCTTGCAGGACGGTACTGTATGCAGCTTTACTACTGATATCCAGAAATTTAAGTGCAGCTGCCCCTCAAGAAGTATCTGTAAACATGTGATAATTTCACTGATTTATATTGGAGAGAATAAAAGTACTTTGCTGGGAGGCGGAGCAGATGCCGCACACGGAGCAGTTGGGACAGATAGCGGAAATACTCAAGGACTATCTGAGAGTTATGCATCTGAAAATGGAGTGGCTAAAGAGAAAATTTATATAAATAAAGCGATTGAACATCAAAGTTTAAATACAGCGAACAAAGATACTCAAAATTGTGATTCTTGTAATGCCATTATACATACAGATATACAAAAGACAGGCTCCAAGCAGGAAGAAATTGAACAGCTACTCTCTATCACTCCTTCAGAATTGATAAAACTGGGTGGTGACAGAGCCTACCGTGAAGCTCTGTTCAGAATTGATTTTGGATTGGATTACGACATAAATAAGGGTACAATGCTTTCTGTCAAGTTTAATAATGAAGGTATTTCGGTCAGATTTCCAAGGTTCGAACCCATACGTGATGCAATTTGTACATGTAAATCAGCAGAATTTTGCAGACATAAGGTAGAGGCTGTCATTCTATATCAGATATATAAGAATAAAAATGATTTATTTGGGTTTAAAGAGGGCTTTAATATAGAAAAACCAATAGAGATTGTTTCAGTAATAAAAAAGTTTGTCAGTGAATTAATCACTTCAGGATTATCCAGATTGCCTGAATCCAGTGCAGAAACAATAGAACAAATGGCAGTTATTTGTCACTGCAGCAATCTCACTGTACTTGAAAAGCTGTTCAGAAAGCTTAAAAATGAGACAGAGCTTTATTTTAGGAAAAGTGCCAGTTTTTCAAGGCAAAAAATGTTGAATATTATTGTTACTATATATAATGTGTGTCTTGCAATTGAAAACACTGAAAATGATTGTTCTTATCTAAAAGAACTTATTGGAGAGCACAAAAGTAGCTATTATGATATTCCTCCCATAGAACTGTACGGTATGGGTGCAGAAAGCTGGGTAGCAGATTCTGGATATGAAGGGATTACGTTTTATTTTTATTATGAAAAAGAGAAAAAGTGGTTTACATATACTAATGCTAGGCCTGTTTATTATGACGATATAAAGGTTAATACCTCCAGAATGTATAAAGCTGGTGCACCATGGGGGCTGGGAATAAATCTTGAGGAATTCTCAAAATCTTGTATCAAACTTAATAATGGTAAAGCAAATATGGAGAATAGATTATCTTCAAGTGAAAATTGTAAGGCAGAAATAACAGGAAGAACAAATGTAAAAAAAATCGACTTGAAGGAATATACTTTTAGTAGCTGGTCAGAGCTGCTTAATAAGCTTGAACCTGATTTTGCTTATAGTTTGTTGGAAAAGAAAGAAAATAGCACCCTTGTACTTCTAAAGGTTCATCAATGGGGTAAAGGTGCATTTGACAATATAACTCAGTCATTCAGTTTACCTTTATTTGATATGCAGGGTAAAAGTATAGAAATTTATTTAAAATATTCAGAACATAATAAGTTACTAATTGAAAAACTGGAGTATATGGAAAGAACAGAGGACTTACCATTTTTATTATTGGGAAGCATCTATGTGAATCAACAGAGATTTTGTGTAAATCCAATAACTACCTGGTTTACAGATGGAAGAATGATGAATCTAACTCTTGACTAAAGATATGCAGCTTTTTGTGGATTTGAGAAATCTAGCAATAACCATACACTTTTTCATTACTATTTGTGCCGCTAGCAACTGCGGCGGAATGGAGATTTATTATGGAGTATAAGGCAACCAGCCTGCTAATTAAAGATATTGAAAATATTTTGGACAGTTTGTTTCTGAGTGGTTTAAATTCTGTTTCTGTAAATACATCTAAAAATTGTATCAATATTGCGCAGGAATGTAAAAAATACGGTCTTGAATTTGCAGGTGAAAGGCTTATGTTTATCGCTAATGCAATAGAAAGTCGGAGACATGCTTTGGAATATAACTTTGATGATATTGTTGGCGAGTTTTGCGTTCTTAGCTGTTATTTGAATGTAGTTAGAAGTAAGTTGGAATTAGAATGTATCGAAGCTGAGATGTTAGCTTTTTCATAGTGGAAATAGTATTAGATGGAAAATATAAACATAAAAAATATGTTTCAAGTGTATTACTTAAATCTGTATGTACCATTTATAATGAAAATATTTAACTATAATGCTTTATACAAGTCTACATAACCACTTCCATTTCCAATATGTGAATTTTCAAGGGTAATATCGGAGTTTTTCAGTAGACCTTCCGATATTATTATATGCAAACAATAAAACTGTACAATAAATTAAAAAAACCAATACGTAGATTAATTTCTGTGTATTTTTTTGTGAATAAATATTTAAAGTAATTACAAATAAATAGTTAATATTATCCATAAGAGTGACGATATAATTATTAACATGTAATTTTATGGAATTAAATTTAAATAAAAACAGATTCTTAATTTGTTGAATTAAGAGAAAACTTTTCAAAAAAATAATAAGAAACTATTAAATGAAAGGTGGATGTTATATGAAAACAGTAGTAGAGAAGATAGGTGTAATAATGTTAGCTTTAGTATGCATACTAGGTTTATTTCCTCAAATGCAGGTATCTGCAGTTACGAATATTACTGACAATTATACACAGGCGACAGCCTACAATTTCGGCTCATGGAGTTACATTAATTCATCCGGAACAGCAATTATGGCAAATGATGCTGATGAATCTTGGTTTAGATTTACTGTTGGTGCCAATGAGCATATTTACCTCAGAGTATCATCTGACAGTGCTTATGAAGGAATGAATGTTCAAATTAAAAATGGAATTGGTATAAATGTAGGAAGCAGTAGGAGTAATCCCAATGACATAATAGATACAACAGGAGTAACTCCTGCTTTATATATAGACGTTGATAATGATTCATCATCTACACAAACTTTCTATGTTGTAGTTAGTAGGGGAGATATCTATCAATCAGCTATTTATTTTAATATTTCAGCATATAATAGAATACGGACGGGTTCTGGTACTTTTAATTTTTCAGGCACAGCATCTAATGCTGGTAATTCTCCATACAATGTAAATGGTGTAGATTCTACCATTCTTAGTTTGAATTTATCCAACAGTTCAGCTATTCCGAATAATGCAATTGTTACTAGTGTAAGTACTTCCGGAACACAGTCACCTAGCCAAGGAAATGTACATCACAAAATTAGACCTAATAGCACAACTACATGGTATACATCAACTGTATCAAGTGCAACAAGTGGATATTATTCCATTTCATTGAATAATAATTTTGCTGCAAAGCAGACGTGGTCTTTTAAATATAATGCAATGGCAAGTGCTAAGTCCACAATGAAAACTGTAAAAATAACATTAAGATGGCAATATGATTTGCATGATACGGGTTACCAAATATTCACAAACTAAGCAATTGAGGTGATTAAAAAATGGGAATAGATACTACATACAATAATTATTATAATGTAAACGGCAGATACACAACAGAAACGCCACAAACTCCCGCATGGAAAAAGAAGTATGAGGTCACTACTGATGTAATTAAAAGTAAGAATTACAGTCAGAATAGCGATGAATATAAAGCATATTGCAAACTGGAGGATACCTATTACTCGGCTTCCGTATCTAGCCGTGCAAAATATAGGAATGTTGACGAGCTAAGCAATGCATTAGGACAAAAATATCTTTTCAGTTCTGAGTATAAAGACTATACTTATTCGCAAAGGCGAGCTATGTATGAAAATGAATTGGAAATGACATTATATGGGTGTTTGTCAGGAGGCGGAAATTTGAATGATCCGCATTTATCGGGTGCTGTTAGCGAACCATCAGAGGGAGATAAGATTAGTTATAATCGTCAAATGGTGAATACGCAGTTTCAGAATATTCTCTCCAAATTTGGCATAAGCCTTGGTTCATCTGACAATATAATTTTAACAATCGACCCCTTTGAGTATCAGTTAAAGGTGTTCGGGATAGAAAATGAAGAGCTTATACAGCAGTTAGAAGAGGCTTTTAATAATGACAATAATTCTAACCAGCTATTTTTTCATATTTTACATAATTGCTCAACAAATATATCTGATAATGTAAGAACAAAGTATCGTGCATTAAAAGATTTTCAGAATGTAACGGGATTAGATTTGAGAGATTTTAGACAAGTTGAAGATAAATTTATCAATAAGGAAGGTAAAAATGCTTTAGACATATATAAAGAAGCTCTTAAAACAACAAAATCAGTACCAACTGAATTCAAAGGTAATGCTTATTCGTATTTTGATAGTTTGTTACAAAAGATGTCAAAGCAGAGGTTTTCAGAAATTCCAGATTTAAATTTAAGTATTGGATATAAAGATGGTAGGCTTTATGATATTTCCAATGAAAATGTACAAAGAGAAACCTTTAGTGTTTCGGTATAGATATATTTTTTAATATGGATAAATGTGCTGAGAATATTCTAGCTTAGATGTTGTTAAATTTGGTAGTATAATAGTGTTAATAGGAAAAAGTAGGGTGATTTTTGCCCTGCTTTTTTATTAATTAATTTTCTTATAAAGCATTGAACACTTGCATATGAAAATGCATAGTGTTCAAAATATTGATTCATTAGCTGCTCTAAGTAAATAGGTCTTTTGAATGACCTGTTGACTATTCTATATTAGCCAAAAAGCACCTTGTAAGTCATATATAAAACATAGAGCGTTAGAAGTAGAATTCCGCTGAGCTTAGATATTTCCTTACGTCGTAAGGAAACAAGAAAAGCAACAAGAGTTACAAAAAGCATAACAAAAATATCCACATTAATTCCTTCAGTTTTAGGTATAGAATATATAAATGAGGAAACACCTAGCACTAAGAGTATGTTGAAAATATTACTTCCAATAATGTTGCCGATAGCAATATCCGATTGCCGTTTAATTGCAGCCACAATAGATGTAACCAGTTCAGGTAATGAGGTTCCTATGGCTACAACAGTAACACCAATTAAAACGTCACTCAAACCAAACATGTGTGCAATAGTTGTACTACTGTTTACAATAAGATTTCCACCCAAAATGATACCTATGATGCTTATTACCAGTAGTGCTACAAGTTTTATTTTTGATGTCTCTGAATCTTCTTTGATTTCAATTTCATTTTTTATAAGAACATCGGTTGTATTTTTTGAACGATTATAGATATAGAACAGAAATAGTATAAATAAAAGTATTAGGATTATTGCGTCAATTTTGGAGAGGACTCCGCCAATTGTTAGCATAATCAATAGTAAAAATTGTACACAGAAAGAGATTGGTATTTCTTTGTATAAGATTGATTTTTCAATTGTAATGGGACGTATGATTGCACAAATACCAATGATTAAGGCAATGTTAGCAATACAGCTACCTAGAACGTCACCCAAGGTGATAAGGTTATTATGTTTAATACCTGAAAAAATGCCGATGGCCAATTCGGGAGCGCTAGTACCAAAGGCAACGACAGAAAATCCCACAATAAATGAGGGTATAGCAAACAATTGAGCAAGCTTTGAAGCTGAGTCAATTAATATATCTGCACTTTTAATAAGGACACCAAATCCGACAATAAGTAGAATAAAGCTCATATTAACCTCCACATATTTTACACTTAATTTTATTTTTGAAAATGTAAACCAGAATCTTTTGTAATATATTATACCTAAATTTCACTTGTATTATAAATTAGCTTTACACATAATTGTTTTACGAAGAATATAGCCTTTTATTTGAACATTTTATCATAGCATAGTCATCTTTCAATCTTTTTCGATAATATAAAATATTTCATTTCATTCATTCTAGTGAAGATTTTAGTAAACGATTAGTAAATAAATTTTTGACTAGTACAAGTCTAGACTGAATTACAATTAAAAAGTAATATGATATAATTAATCCTAAAGATATACTGCTTTTTATGGATATAGATTAAAATAATGTAGATGTGCTGGTATACATGTTGTTAGCTCGCTCCACATATATGATGAATAATAAGGAGTATATATGTTTTTTATAATTTCAAGAATTATATACAGATTATTGGCTCGAATTGTATATAAAATAGAAATAGAAGGAATTGAAAATGTTCCAAAGACTGGGAAGCTGATAATGTGCTCTAACCATACAACTAATATGGATCCGCTTTTTCTCATGGCATTTTTTCCGCGTCAACCATTATTTATGGGTAAAGCTGAAGCTTTTGAAAACCCTGTCATAGGATATTTGCTAAGGTGTTTAGGGGCATTTCCTGTTTCAAGGGGTACAGGAGATCAAAAAGCTATAGAAAGGGCACTGGAAATACTTAGGGAGGATAAAGTTCTGGCAATGTTTCCTGAGGGGACGAGAGTAAAAAAAGGTGAAAGAGTAGCAGCTAAAAAGGGAGTTGGGCTTATAGCTACTACCGCAAGTGCACCAATTATACCAGTTTACTTATCAAGTAACTTTAAACTTTTTGCAAAGGTCAAATGTATAATTGGAAAACCTATTTACATATGTAAATCTGATTTTGAAACCCTTGATAAAGCTGCTTATTATAAAATAAGTAATGAAATTCTTGATAAAATTTATATGCTGGATAAAAAGCTAATTAGAATGTTTTAATTAGTAACTCATCAACAAGTTTAACACCTAAAATTTTTAACTGGGAAAGTTGAGTAAATAACTTAGATGTAACTTCATTCACGCAAAAGTCTTAAAGTAAGGCATCTAAGGCTACCACCACCAGCCAGCAAAGCATCTGGATGAAATTGCGTAAATTGAACTCCAAGTGATTCCAATGACTTCTGTGTTGTAGGAGTAAGAGAAATATCATAATTAATAACATGGTTGGGTTCTAGTGTAATAAACGATGTACCCCATTTTAGTTGTTCTTCATCAGATACGGGTATTAGTTCCATGTTTCTATGTTTTGCCCAAGTCATAAAGTCGATTATTTGGCGCGTGTCTTTTTGTATATGCCAACAATTAACAAAGGCAGCTGGAAAATATACTCCTAGTTGATCTGATATTTTATTGAATATCATGTCGGGATGCATAAAACGCCTAGCTTGAGGTGCTTCTACGTAAATAATATTCTGATAGTATTGCAACGCAAAAATGAAAAAATTCTCAAGTGATTTTTTGCTGTGACGTTCTGTATCTGCTATAAAGAGAGTATCTGGAAATAACGTAATAAAACCCTCAAATTGTTCGCCTGGCTCAAATTCATGCAGTATAGGAATAGAAAGAGCTGTCAAAGCTTCTCTTACAACAATTTCTTCAAATTGTCGTCCACCAGGGCACATTGATGACA
>JAEZIB010000078.1 GCA_023416275.1 Bacillota bacterium
CTGCTGGTGGAGCGCATTCAAAGCACGCTGAGCAATACCCTTCCACTATGGAAGAGCCAAATGGTATTGGCGCTGGGCTTGTTCCACAGCCAGTCTGCCCTAAAAGCACAAACGGCCGTGACCAACATGACCAATGAACTGCTCAAAAAGAACGCAGAAACGTTAAAGCTTGGCACCATTGAAACCGCCAAGGAAGCGGAGCGCGGCATCATCGACATCGAAACTTTGGTGCAGACCAACCAATCTCTCATCGACACCATCAACGAAGTCGTGCGCATCCAGTCGGAAGGCCATCAAAAGCGGCTGAGCGCGGAAGCCACTTTATACAAGATGGAAGGCGAACTGAAGCGCAAGCTGCTGGAACTCAAGCGCTGAAACCAGTCTGAAACAAACGCGGGAACCTATTTGATTCTTTGCGGTTTGCCCATTCCTTAATGTCTCGGCCTATGGATTTGCTTTGGCCGATTCAAGACAGATGGAAAAAGCGCAAGGACTGCTTGTTATGCATATGGAGGAAGGAACATGAAAAACACCGGGCGGACATTTTTCTGCCTGCTGGTCGCAATCATTTTAGTGCTGGGCAGCGTTGCCTTTGGCGCCAGCAAGGGCTGGAAGAAGGAAGCGCAGGAGCTCAGCAGCCTGTATGACCAGGAGAATGGTCTAAAGAGCCTGCTGGAATTAAGGACAGCAGACGCCGGCAACCTGCTGGTGGTGGCGCGCCGTCACATGGACGCGCAGGATCAACGGATTCTGGATGTGGAAAAAGCGAGGAAAGTACTCCTTGGCAGCGGACCGCTGACAGAAAAGTATGCTGCCAACCAAGCCTTGACTACTGCTGTGAATAGCCTGACCAGCGCACTGGAAAGCGAATCCTCGCTGAAGGCTGACACGAAGGATTGGAATTATGTTGTTTCGCTGAAGAAGGCACTGGAAGTGTACTTGGGCGGCGATGCTGCCATTGCATACAACGAAGCTGTTGCTTCCTATAACGAGCGTATGTCTGGCAGTATCAGCGGCTGGATTGCCAGTCACTTGATGGGCGTACATGAGGCTCAGCCCTTTTCCAATCCATAACCTGCCGTCTTGTATAAAGGAGAATTGCTATGGCGCGCCGCGCATTGATTCGTTTTCTTGGTTTTACGCTTTTGATCGTCCTTATGCTTGCGCTGCCGCTTGCAGCCATGGCATCCCCCAGGTATCCCACCAAAACCGATCTGCCGGTATCAGATAACGCCAACATTTTTCCGGAGCAGACCGTGTTCGATTTGAATACGTTTCACGACACGCTTAAAAACAAAACGGGCGTGAAGCTATGGGTCGTTACCGTCCACTTTTTGGATGGTATGAATGTATCCGACTTCGCACGTGAGGTCTTTCGTCAATGGAATTTAGGCGATGATGATTTGCTTCTTTTGGCTTCCGCTGGAGATGAGGCTTGCACAACCATTGCAGGACCGTCCCTGGAAAAGCGATTTTCTCAAGATAGCCGGCAGTTTTTGCTGAGCTCGTACTTTTTGAATGATTTTCAAAACGAAAAATATGATGCGGCTTTCCGCGCATACATTCCCCAACTGGCTGCTGCCCTTGGTAAGCAGTATGGCGAAACGATTCCCACCGGTAACTTGTTCGGCATTCCCGCGGCAGCCCCAACGCCTGCGCCCACCATTGTGCCGCCCAGCAGCAATGAAAGCAGCGCCGAAGATATCAGCAACGATTGGATGGAGTATTTGCCCGGTGGCAGCAAGTTCTTCGCTGAGTGGGATAAACCCGAAAGGACACCTGTACCCAACAACTATTTTAGAGAAGAAAAGTCTTCCGGCTTCAGCCTGGGCTCGTTGTTCATCTTGTTCATCCTCTTTTCTTTGGTTTTCGGTTCAAAGAAGCGTAGAATGGGAAGCCGCTATGGCTGCGGCTGCGGTCCCTTGGGATGGCTGGTTGCAATGCTTGGCATGGGTGAAATTGTTAGAAACCGCCGCCGTTGGTAAAATAGTTTCCTGTTATCACAAAAATCTTAACAATTTGTTTACAATTTTAAGACGTATGCGGCATGAATTCCCATAGATGGAACGTTGCATACATGAGGTGAAATGCATGGCTGAAGTGCTCATCATCGAAAGAGATGGACAATTGTCCAAACAGATGGTGCAAGTATTGACCCAGGAGGGTCACGGATGCTGGGCGGTAGAAAGCCCGGCGCAAGCGGGAGAATATTTGCATGCCCTTGGAAATGGCTTGGTCATCATGAATGCCCGTCTTCCCTGGACGGACAGCCATCTTTTCCTGGCCAACCTTTCTAGGCGTAGATGTCCCGTTGTATTCATCACCCGTGAGTCTGACACAAAGGATCACCTTCAGGCATTGTATGCCGGGCCGAGCAGGGTGCTGGTAAGGCCTTTTGACGGCGAGACCTTGGCAATGCAGGTAGATGATCTTTTGAAGGAAGTAGAAAGCCGGCTGACGCTGGGCAGCCTGGAAATCAACCTGGAAGACAAGGCCGTTCTTCTGGAAGGAGAGCCGCTGAATCTAACCGCACAGGAATTTGCCCTTCTGCAAGCTTTAATGGAAAATCCG
>JAEZIB010000103.1 GCA_023416275.1 Bacillota bacterium
ATTCATCTCCGGGCAGCGATTCTCCGCGCCCCGCACGCACAAAAGGATAAGTATAAAAATTCATGAGGTATTTGTAGTCGCCCATTTGACGAAAATGCTCCCCGGCGGGATGGCTTTTCGTTTCGCCGATGCCGACCGTAATATCGATATTCAGCGCCCGAGCAATGGACACGGCGCGGCCCACCGCCTCATCGGACACATACTGCCGGTGATAATAGTCGCTGCTCAGGGAAATGTGGTCCAACTTAAGTGCTTGAAGACGCTGAACGATTTCGTCATCCGGCCATGTACCCCAAAAGCCATTGGTGGCGACCGATGTGGCGAATCCCTTTGCCTTGGCATAAGCCAGGCCATCCCGGAGCAAATCATAGTATAGGAAAGGTTCACCGCCGCTAAAGCCAATGTACTTCAGGCCTTCGATCTGGGAGGCCTGATCAACGACACTGTTCATAAGATCCGAATCCATGACGTGCCGATTTTCAGGCGAGCAAGAAAAACAGCATACGCTGCACGCGGCGTTGCATTTGTCGGTCAGTACGAGGCAAAGCCCATTGATCGTCATGCTGGGATCAGCCCTCTCTTTCGATTAAGAAAGCCCGGACCGCCTAGACATATCGGGCGGTCCGGGCGTGGACTATGACAGAATTGGCAAATCAATGGATCACGAAGTAGGTCTTTGCAAAAATGGTTGCGTTCGTAACGAAGTAGGTTTTCGCGAAGACAGTCGCGCCGCCTGCTGCGCCTTCCAGTTCTGCGGCGGTCAGTTCGGTGTTGTTCTTGATATCCTCGACAGTGAAGCTAAAGCCGTCACCTTTGGCCAGAGATACGACTTCCTCGGGGGTCTTCACATTCGCGAACTTCGCGGCGAAAGCGGGATCGGCGATGATCTTCTCTTTGAACTCTTTAATTCCCATGATGATCTCTCCTTCTCATAGTTCGATTTGCAGGAATACTCGAGTTTTTCCTATGGCTGCATTCTACCAAATTCCGTCAGTGATAAATATCACCCGTCCGGGTGAAAAATGGGTGTAACAGGGGTGAAATATGAAAAAATGTGTACATTCTTATCGATTTTCTCCGCTGGGGGGGCGCATCAGGTCGTACCGAGAACTGATGGAGAGCTTGGCGAACAATTTTTTGAGGATGGTTTTGACGGTATTTTCGCTAATGTAGAGCCGTTGAGCAATCTGACGATTGCTGGCGCCCTCCCGAAGGTGCTCGACAATCTCGGCCTCCCGCCTGGTGAGTGCCTGCCCCGAAGCGTCCACCGGTTCAGGTGCGCTGGGCGCCGGATCCTGGAACCGGCTGCGCTCGCAAAGTTGATCGATGATGCACAGCGCTGAAGTGCAACGGGCGTTTTCCAGCACGTATGGCAGTGACCGCATCCACTGCCGCAGGGGCAAAAATGGCGTGTACAACCCTTCCGGTTCGGCATCGTCCAGCACGGCGTGCAAAGACTTGAGCGCGCTTTCCTGAAGGCCTGCCCGGTCATAGGCGTAGGCTAGACCTAGCTTCCAGACCAGCCTTGGCAGCAAACCCATCTCCTCAAGGGCGGCTTCCTTCTCCACGCAGTAGCTGATGTATTCGGCGTAGCGGTGCTCAAACAGCAGGTTGATACGCCTGAGAAACGCCAATTCCCGGCGCGCAGGGGCATACAGGCGGAGAGAAGCTTCTGCCTCGTCCATGAGCCAGGGTTCAGCGTGTTCAGGATGGCCTTCCATCATTGCGATGGAATAGGAGCACAGATCCAGTGTGGCATCAAGCCGGGACGGACCTTCCTGCTCCAGCGCGCGATGAGCGTCTGAAATCAGCGTGGCTGCACCCTGGGTATCCCCCAGGAGACATCTGAGCCGCGCTAGTGTGCAGCAAGCAGTGATCCATACGCCTGGATTGCCTGCGCAGCGTGCGTTGCGGATGGCAGCGTGCAGGTAGATCTCTGCTTCGGTGAAGTTTCCGCGCAGCAATTGCACTTCTGCAAACAAAAGGTGGGATGCGCCTGCAAACAGATTGCCCCGTTCGTTTTCAGGTCCGGCGATGTCCTTCCACAATTTACAGCGCCTGTCCAAATCGGAAAGCGGCGTCGGAAGAATAAACATAAGCGTTGTCACGCCATAACTTACGTCGAAAAAATCAGTAATCGCGGCCAAATCGCCAGCGTTGTCCAGCGTAAGAAGACGCGTTTGCAGCAGCGCCGGAGGGCAATCTCTGAACATGCTGTAAAGCCGGACGAGCTTGTCAGGAATCATTGCCGTGGTGTCGATTTCCTTGAGGATTTCCTCATAGAGCGTGCTGTCACCCAATAGCGCCGCGTAGCGCGCCAGCGCTGATAACACATTCAGCGCCCCAATTTCCCTGCTCGTGCGCCGATACGCCTCGAACAGCCGCCGGACCAGCCCCGCCGAAATGCCGACGTCCTGAAAACGCGTCAAGCTACACAACGTCCGCAAGCAGGCTGCGTCGTCCCCGGCCATATCGTAATATTGGAGCGCTTGGCCGAACTGGCCGTTTCGCTCATGCCAGAGCGCGTTTCGCGCCCAGATCTCAGTGCGCTGGCTAGCGCTTAGCTGCGGAAGGATGCGCCTTTGCACTGTCCTGCGCAGAACCGAATGCAGGCGATATCGCTCCTCGGCAGGAGAATAGAACACGAACATGGAGCGGTCGATCATGTACTGGAGTATGTTTCGGGCGTTTTGGCCGGTCCCAGCGTCAAATGTCAGAAAAAAGTCTGCCTCCTCCAACGCAAAATCTGCCCTGTCGGCAAGATGACAAAGAAGTGTCCTACAGGGGCGCGGCATCCGCTCCAGTGTGGCCTGTTCAAAAGCCTTGAGAAACGGCTCGTCGTAGCCATCCGGCCGAACCAGCGAAAGGGATGGGTTCGCGCTGCGTGACATCATTAAAAACTGCACCGCCGCCAGCCATCCCTCGGAGTAGTCGCAGGCGAAGCAGGCCTCCTCATCGGTGAGTTCCATCTGCCCGAGGCTGAACTTGTAGACGACCTCCTGGCGGCTGAGCGCCAGCGTCTCCATCGTGATGCGATTGATGAGGCCGCCAAACAGCAACTCGTCATCCAGCGGAAAGGCGCGGGTGGTGATCAGGACGATAAAAAGGTTTCTGATACCTCGCTTGACGATCATCATTAGCAATTTGATGACCTCACTGGGCGCGTACTGGAACTCCTCCAGAACTATCACCGAAGGGGAAGAAGTGCATACGTGCATCTCGATGGCGTCCACCGCGTCCCGGCAGTTTTGGCCGTCACGCAGGTCATAGAGCTTGAGTGCATCGGCCAGTGCGGGATAGGCGCAACGCAACGTTTCGCAGATATCCTCCCACAGCACGTCGGGCGCCTGCCCGGACAATTTATGCCAGAGCATCTGCGCGTTCGTGTGCCCCAAAAAACAGCGGACGGCAGACGCCTGTCCATAGCCGAACGGCGCGCAGACGACGGTCAGGGGGTACTTAAAGATGGCATTGAGTGCAACCATCAGTTCCCTGCTTGTATAGAAGGCATCCGTTTCAAAGAGCTGCCGGTCAATTCCTTCTTCGATCAAGATTGGTCGAATACCATGCATGATGCCTCCTTTGTATCTCGGCGGATGCGATTCATCGGGATTGGCAGAAGGATTTAGGTTCTGGTTCGACGATCCGAGCCTCGTCGAACAAACCACATCCCTCTCGATTTATGCCCTTATTGAAAGTACATGCTAAATTGCATGCATTGTCGTGCAAGATATAAGAATCACAGCCACTTTCGCCTTGCTGCTTGTATTTAAGCCATACAAGCGCTATACTGAGACAGGATAGGCAATATGATGAACGAGGTTACTAACCGTGTTCATTATATTATATTTTTCCACAAACTTCAACATTATAAGAGGAAATATGATACAGATAAAGACTGACAAGCGGAAGGCGCAGGGGGCCGAAACCAAGAGAAAGCTATATGAGATTGCGGAAAAGCTATTTACGGAGCGAGACTTTGCCGCCGTCAGCGTAGAGGATATTACCGATGAGGCCGGCATTACCAAGGGTGCTTTCTATGTGCACTTTGAGTCCAAGGATGCACTGATCGCCCTTCTGATTGCGGATTACACCTCCCGCGCCGATACGGATTATAAGGCCTTTTTGGAAACGCTTCCTGCCGATATGCATGTTACCGAAATTCTCCTTGCCCTGACCGAAAAAATTGCCGATGTGATTACCGGTACATACGGCCATGAAAATATGAAGAAGCTATACCAGCTGATGCTGGCCGGAAGCGTGGGTACCGAGGCGGTAAAGAGCTACAGCCGGGAGCTTTACTTGCTGTTTCAAGGCGTATTGGAGGGAGGCATCCGGCGAGGGGAAATCAAAAGCACCCTGCCGGTTGATATGATCGCCCGGCACTTTGTCATGGCGATCCGAGGCGCCAGCTATGAGTGGTGCATCCGATACCCGGACTTTGACTTGAAAGAGCAGGCTGTTGCGCTCATGAGATTGCTGATAGCGGGACTTTGGTGAAGTGGGCAGAATAATGTAGATCTCTCACAGGTCCCAAAAGACCCGAGGATTTGATTGGGTTATCTGTTGTTCGGCAACGGCTTATCTGCTGGAGCACTTTTCTAAAACCAGTAGCAAAAAAATGGAGCTGTCATAGATGAGTGAATAGCTCATATATAAGTTACGGCAAGAATGCCGCTTTCATCTCCTGGCGTACCATTATCCACCCGAAAATTGGTAGTCACCGCTTTGCTCACCCGGAGGGTAATGGTCCCGGCCAGCACGCTATCGCCATTGGACAGGCAGGGATTTGAAAGGTCAGCCGCGCATCGCTAATGGTACTTTTGCCCATGTTCTACAATGTCATGGAATAGGATGGAACATCCCCCTGGGTTACACATGCACAGGTATCGTGGCCTCTTTATACGCCAGGCAGACGGGCCTCATATACCCACCGTGTATTTGATGGATGATTGAACCTCCTTCCCACCGCCATAGGTGTTTTGAACCATAACCTCCACCGTATGCAGAAGCGCGGTAACCTGTCGGGCGACGGTAACCAGGATGACGCATTCGGCGCTTTCACCGGCGGAAAGATGGCCGATAAATCCCACTTCATTCGGTGTCTGAAGGGACATTAATTAATATATATACACGCTTAGCCGGTATCCGTTTAATAGCGCGGTAGGTGCCGGTATCGATGTGTATGATCAAATGCTATTAGGCCTTGGATTACCACGCAGTAAGTATCAGCAAATAAAGAGAATCTCTCACGTATGATTCCTCCTTTCCTAATGGGGTTAATCCCCTGTTTGAATCACCGTTTTTTCACGCGTGACTGGACGCCCGTTCACCAGTGAAAGATTTCCAGGGATTTTGACCCCCCTCCCCCTCGGAGAGAGAGACCGTGTTACGCCTCACTCAGCTGCGTTTTTTCCATCTGTCGCCATCCTTGGCAGTGATCTTGGAGTGGCAGGAGACACAAAGGCTCATCAGGTTACGAATATCATGACTGCCACCTTTGGATAGCGGCAGGACGTGATGCACTTCCCCAGCAATAGTAATCGTTCCTTCTTTGGCGCACTGCTCGCAC
>JAEZIB010000124.1 GCA_023416275.1 Bacillota bacterium
AGGCAGGAGTATCTTCCATCGCTGTTAAAAATTAATGATATGGAAGGTATTCGCAACTGGTTTATCGAAAAGATAAGATTATCATGTTTAAATATGGTAAGTAAAAAGAAAGAGCGATCCACTGACGTAATTGAAAAAGCTAAAGCATATATTAATTGTTATTACAATAAACAAATTTCTCTTGATGACGTATCTCGAGAAGTTGATATCAGTCCATATTATTTTAGTAAGATTTTTAAAGAAGAAACAGGAGTAAATTTTATTGACTATTTAACAAATATTCGAATTGATAAGGCAAAGGATCTTTTAGCAAACACAGACTTTAGTATGAAGGAGATTTGCGGCAAAGTGGGTTATTCAGACCCAAATTACTTTAGTCGGTCCTTTAAGAAAAATGTAGGGGTAACTCCAACGGATTATAAAGAAAGAAAGAAGGGTTGACCATAATGAAAACGAGAACAAATTTAAAAAGAATAATTCTGGTTTCTCTAGGGCTATTGACTTTGATAATTCCTTCTACTGCATGCAATAAAACTGATAGTAAAAGTGTAGATAATTCAGGAGTTAAAGAAAATAAAATTCAAATTGGAATGTGTTTTGATTCATTTGTTATTGAGCGATGGCTGCTAGACAGAGATGTTTTTGTTTCAGCAGCTAAGGGGCTGGGTGCTGAAGTCAATGTGCAAAATGCAAATGGCGATGTTGACAAACAAAAGGAACAAATTGAATACTTTATTAAAAAGAAAATAGATGCATTGGTTATTATTCCCATTGATTCGGAAGCAATTTCAAAAGTAGTATTAGAAGCAAGAAATGCTGGTATAAAAGTAATTTCTTATGATAGATTAATTAAAAATGCAAATGCCGATTTGTATATTTCCTTCGATAATGAAAAAGTAGGTAGGATGATGGCAGAAGCAATGATTGCCGCAGGGCTTCCTAATAAAAATGTTCTCATGGTTAACGGTTCTCCAAATGATAATAATGTTTCGCTTATCAAGCAGGGGTTTTCTGATGTAATGAATAGCAACAATATTTATATTATAGATATAGCATATGCAAACGATTGGAAGGCAGAGCTGGCAGCTTCTTATATTTATGACAATGTTGATAAGGTAAAAAGAGCAGATGCAATAATGTTTGGAAATGATGATCTAGCTACTCAAGGAGTTAGGGCATTGTCAGAAAAAAGGCTGATTGACAAGGTTAAAGTAGTGGGTCAGGATGCAGACTTAGCCGCTTGCCAGCGTATAGTAGAAGGTACGCAGTTGATGACTGTATTCAAACCAGTGGATAAGCTTGCAAAGCAGGCAGCAGAATATGCTTTTAAATTAATAAACAATGAAAAATTAGAAGGCATAAAAACTATATATGATGGAACTTATGATATTCCTTATATTGCTCTTGAACCAATTGCAGTGAATAAGGACAATATGGATGAGGTCATTATTGACAGCGGTTTTCATCTGAGGGAGGATGTATATCTGAATGTTCCTCAGAGTAAGCGCTGATAGGGATTGGTTTTGGGTTGTTAACATTTAACTATAGGATTTTTTTGCATCAGACTAGCACAAAACAAACTTGTGCTAGTCTGATTTGTTTATTGATGATTTAAAAATAATGAAAATTTGTAGAAGGTTGCAAACAAGTCCTAGATACATTGTGTTATATTAAATTCATAAAAGACATATAAGATAATTTAAAGGAGGCTTTATTAATGAAAAGAAGGTTATTAAGTTCAATAGTTTGTTTGTCTTTGTTAGCTACATTATTTGTTGGATGTGGTAAAACTGCAGACAACAGCGGAGCTACTACAACAGAGCCAACATCAACAGCAACATCAACAGCGGCAACAAAAACTGGAACAATAGGTATAGCAATGCCTACAAAGGATTTACAGCGTTGGAATCAAGATGGTTCTAATATGGAAAAGGAATTTACTGCTGCTGGATATAAGGTTGATTTACAGTATGCAAGTAATGATATTCAGACTCAAGTTTCTCAAGTTGAAAATATGATTGCAAATCAATGTGATCTTTTAGTAATTGCTTCAATAGATGGCGATTCACTTGGAACAGTTTTAGCTCAGGCAAAAGAAAAGAAGATTCCTGTAATAGCTTATGACCGTTTAATTATGAACTCAGATGCTGTTTCATACTATGCGACTTTTGACAATTACATGGTTGGTACAAAGCAGGGTGAATACATCGAGAAAGCCTTAGATTTAGCAAATGCAGCTGGTCCTTTCAATATGGAAGTATTTACAGGTGACCCAGGTGATAACAACGCTAAATTCTTCTATAATGGTGCTATGGATGTTCTTAAACCTTATATTGAAGCAGGTAAATTAGTTGTTAAATCAAAACAAGTTGATTTTGCTACAGTAGCAACAGCTAACTGGGCGACTGAAACTGCACAGTCAAGAATGGAAAACATCATTTCTTCTTTCTATGCAGATGGAACTAAATTAGATGTAGTTCTTTGCTCAAACGATTCAACAGCACTTGGAGTTACTAATGCATTAACAGCATCTTACAAAGGTGCATGGCCAGTAATAACAGGTCAGGACTGTGATATTGCAAATGTTAAGAACATGATTGCTGGTAAACAGTCAATGTCAGTATTCAAGGATACACGTACTTTAGCTACTCAGGTTGTTAAAATGGTTGATTCAATTATGAAGGGCGAAAAAGCAGAGGTTAATGATACTAAGAGCTATGACAACGGAACAGGTATTATTCCTTCTTTCCTTTGTGAACCAGTATTTGCAGATAAAGACAACTACAAGCAGCTATTAATTGATTCAAAATATTACACAGAGGATCAATTAAAATAATTAAGAATTATTATTTATTTAGCAAAAAATATAACAGGCAGGAGTAATTCCTGCCTGTTATATTAGTAAAAAATGCGAAGTTTACATTTCGTGAATTCATCTTTATCTTCGCATTTTTGAGTAATAAAGCTATGACCAGACACTTTTTAATTACTCTTGTGTCGCTGGTGGTACCAGCAAAAGGTTAGTTTGAAAGTTGATATAACGAGGCAAAATGAAATTTTTCTACAATCATAAAATTTTATTTAGAATCTAGGCGTTATAAGTAAGAATCGTGATTAGATATTGGGAGGGATAAAATTGGCGAAAGTACTACTTGAAATGAAAAATATCACCAAAACTTTCCCTGGCGTTAAAGCACTTGACAACGTTAACTTAAAAGTTGAAGAGGGAGAAATTCATGCTCTCGTAGGTGAAAACGGTGCTGGTAAATCCACACTAATGAATATATTGAGCGGTGTATATCCTTATGGCTCATATGAAGGAGATATTCTATATGACGGGGATGTATGTCAGTTTACAAAGATTGCAGACAGTGAATCAAAAGGTATAGTTATAATTCATCAGGAATTAGCATTAATACCATATATGACCATTGGCGAAAATATGTTTCTTGGTAATGAAAGAGGAAAGTCGTATGCAATTAACTGGAATGATACTTATGGTGAAGCTGATAAATATCTTCGTATTGTTGGTCTTCAAGAATCCTCCAGAACATTGATTAAAGATATAGGTGTTGGTAAACAGTCACTAGTAGAAATAGCAAAGGCTCTTGCTAAGAACGCAAGATTACTTATTTTGGATGAACCAACAGCATCGTTAAACGATAAAGATTCCAGAGCACTTTTAGATTTACTGCTACAATTTAAAAAGCAAGGAATGACTTCAATTATTATATCTCATAAATTGGACGAGATTTCATATGTAGCAGATAAAATTACTGTTATCCGTGATGGTTCTACAATTGAGACCTTGGATAAAGCAGTAGACCACATTAGTGAAGACAGAATAATTCAAGGAATGGTTGGAAGAAGCATGTCTGACCGTTATCCTGTAAGAGAAAAAGAAAATATTGGGGAAGTTGCGCTTGAAATAGAGAACTGGACTGTTTATCATCCCCTTTACACTGAGCGTAAAGTAGTTGATAACGTGAGTATGACAGTTAGAAAAGGTGAAGTAGTTGGTATTGCTGGACTTATGGGTGCAGGGCGTACAGAGTTGGCAATGAGTGTATTTGGAAAAAGCTATGGAACAAATATTTCTGGAAAAGTCACAATAAATGGAAAACAAGTTAATTTACACAGCGTGAATGAAGCAATTAAGCATAAATTGGCTTATGTTACTGAGGACAGAAAAGGGAGCGGTCTGATATTATCTAATTCCATCAAACATAATACTACTCTTGCTAATTTAGACGGAGTTAGTAAAAGAGGTGTAATTGATGAAGACCAAGAGTATAGAGTAGCTCTTGACCAAAAAGAAAAATTAAATATTAAATGTCCAAGTGTTGAACAACATGCTGGAAATTTAAGCGGAGGTAATCAGCAAAAGGTATTATTAGCAAAATGGATGTTTGCTAATCCTGATATCCTTATTCTTGATGAACCAACTAGAGGTATCGATGTTGGTGCAAAATACGAAATTTATTGCATTATTAATAAATTAGTAGCAGAAGGTAAATCTGTTATTATGATTTCCTCAGAACTTAACGAGGTAATAGGTATGTGTAGTCGTATCTATATTATGGATGAAGGAAAATTTGTTGGTGAGGTCTCAGGGGCTGAAGCAACTCAAGTAAATATAATGGCACATATTTTGAAAAAAAAGAAGTAAAGGAGCGAAAACTATGAATAAAACAAAAGTTATTTCATTCATTAAATCAAATACGATGATACTAATGTTGATCTTAGTTACACTATTTTTTGTGTGGCAGACGGGTGGGAAACTTTTATTTCCTCAAAATATAAGTAACCTAATTGCACAGAATGCATATGTATTCATATTAGCAACTGGTATGCTGCTATGTATTTTGACGGGTGGTAACATTGACCTTTCAGTTGGTTCAGTTGTATGCTTTGTAGGTGCTGTTGGAGCAAAATTAATGGAAACCTACAATACAAACTGGATTATTGCAGTTATATTTATGTTAGTTATGGGTATTGCTATAGGTGCATGGCAGGGATTCTGGATTGCATATGTCAGAGTACCGCCGTTTATCACTACCTTAGCAGGTATGTTTATTTTTAGAGGACTTTCAAATGTAGTATTGCAAGGTATGACAGTATCATTAACTAATAATACATTTATCAAAACCTTTGGCGGTGGAGCAAACTGCTATATTCCTGATTTCTTCGGAGGCGACGACTTTAACATAACAGCAATGGTAGCTGGTATTCTCGCCTGCGTTATATTCTTGATTATAAAAGTTAAAGGAAGAATTCAAAAAGCCAAAAAAGGATATGAAATGGAATCCCTAGTGGCAATGATTGCTAAAACAGTAGTTATTTCAGCGGTTGTATTGGTGTTTTCATATCAATTGGCACTGTATAGAGGTATCCCAACAGCACTGGTAATCGTAGCAATAGTAGTTTTAGCTTATGCGTATATTACTTCAAAAACTACAATTGGCCGTCATTTTTATGCAGTTGGTGGTAATGAAAAGGCTGCAAAGCTTTCGGGTAACAATACAAATAGAATTTATTTCTTTGCATATACAAATATGGGTTTCTTAGCGGCTTTAGCTGGAATGATGACAATTGCTCGTATGACATCAGCACAGCCTACTTATGGTCAAAACTATGAAATGGATGCTATCAGCTCCTGCTTTATTGGTGGTGCATCAGCATATGGAGGAACTGGTAAAGTTTCAGGTGTTATTATAGGTGCTGTATTTATGGGTGTAATTAACCTTGGTATGAGTATTATGGGTGTTGATGCAAACTGGCAGAAGGTTGTTAAAGGTGGAGTTCTTTTAGCAGCAGTTATATTTGATGTTGTATCTAAAAAGAAAAATGGTTAATATTTAACTAAACACATATTCTGGTATATTCTTACAACGCAAGTTGGTTTTCCGACTTGCGTTGTTTTTACGGTTAACGCATTATAAAAATAAAGTCAACTTTCTCAAAAATAAGTCTACCGTCCGGAAAATTATCAATAGGTATGTTGCCAAAATAAATACAAAAAATAGTAATACTAGAACTAGCAATTGTTCTTTCTCAACGTTTTAGGCCTTGAACATTCATCAGACATGGTTCTTAGTGAACTGTCCATAGATGATTTCCCCACATCTACAATTTTCAACTGCGAAAGTAGAAAATATAATACTAAAGTTTGTATAGTCTTCATATAATTATAATACTATTTCGCATTTGAAATATTAAAAAACATTGCCTTTATTTTACAAATTTTTATTTCCATATATTCCAGCAGTACTATTCGAATAGATTATTTTGTTAAGGTAAAAATACTAAAATAAATCAAAATTTATTATACAAAATAATTTCGGACAGACAGCTTATTTTACCTAACTTTGAACTATAAAAGCGTGCAGTTAAGTATAGTCTATTAGCCGATATTAATTGACTCAGTATTTACAGATTTATTTCGACATTAGATGGAGCAAGTCACACAACAACATTTGAAAGGATGGATCTGATGAAAGCTGTGATTATGGCGGGCGGAGAAGGGTCAAGATTAAGACCATTGACCTGCAATCGGCCAAAGCCAATGGTACCAATTGTCAACAAGCCTGTAATGGAACATATTATTGAACTGTTAAAGAAACACGGTATTAGGGACATTGCAGTTACTCTTGCGTATATGCCCCAAATTATTAAAGACTATTTTGGGGATGGAAGCGAATTTGGGGTTAATCTAAAGTATTATACAGAAGACATACCGTTAGGAACGGCTGGAAGCGTTAAAAATGCAGACGATTTCTTAAATGAGACTTTTGTTGTTATTAGTGGGGATGCACTAACGGATATAAATATAAATAAGGCTCTAGAATTCCACAAAAAAAGTAAAGCGATGGTAACTCTTGTACTAAAGAAGGTAGAAAACCCTATAGAATACGGAGTAGTGGTTACTCACCCTGATGGAAGGATAAATCGTTTCCTAGAAAAGCCAAGCTGGGGTGAGGTGTTCAGTGATACAGTTAATACAGGAATTTATTTCATTGAACCAGAGGTTTTAAGCTATATTAGAAAAAATCAGATATTTGACTTTAGTAAAGATTTGTTTCCTATTCTACTAGAGCAAGAAAAACCAATGTATGGATATATAACAGAAGATTATTGGTGCGATATTGGTGATATGAATGCTTATTTAGCAGTACACAATGATATATTGGACAATAGGGTTGATGTAAGAATAGATGAGAAGGAAATTCGACAGGGAATTTGGGTAGGAGATGGAGCAGTAATAGCAAAGGATGCAATACTAAAACCACCTGTGCTTATTGGTAAAAATTCCGTAATAAGCAGTGGTTGTACCATAGGAAGCTTTTCAGTAATTGGAGAAGCAGCTCATATACATGATAACAGTTCTATTAAAAAAAGTATTATATGGAGAGGCAGTACTTTAAAAAGCCATACCCAATTAAGGGGTTGTGTTCTGTGCAATAAAGTTCAGTTCAGAGAAAATGCATCGGCGTATCAAGGCTCTGTTGTAGGGGATAATTGTATTGTTGGAAAGTATTGTACTATAAAACCTGAAATTAAGGTATGGCCTAATAAAAATATAGAGGCTGGTACAGATGTGAATTCAAATTTAGTATGGGGTTCTAAGTATTCTAAAAACTTATTTGGAAACAGAGGTATTTTAGGTGAAATAAATATGGATATAACTCCAGAGTTCGCATCAAAACTTGGGGCAACTTTCGGTGCAATATGCGCTAAGGATGCAAAAATAGCAATATGCTGTGATGATGTTGATGCACTGATAATGATAAAAACTTCATTAATGTCAGGTCTTATGTCTTCCGGTATAGAAGTCTATGATCTTGGAACGGGTATTTTGCCTGTAACAAGGTCTGCCATAAGGTTTTACAATTTGAATGGCGGAATTCATATATCTGCATATGGAAAAGAAAATGATATGCTTGTAATAGATGTTTTAAATAGTATGGGAAGCAATATAACCAGAAATGAAGAGAGAAAAATTGAAAACTTCTTTATCAGAGAGGATTTTGTCCGCTGTTCATTTAATGAAATTAAGCCAGTTGTAACAATACCGGACCACAGTGTATACTATATTCAAACAATTCTAAATGGTGTTATGGCAAAAGCACATGGCTTTAAAATTGCAATAATAGCAAGATCAAATTATTTAAAGGGTATTATTGAAAGGATTTTTTCAGGACTTAAATGTGATATTGAGTTTATCAATCCAAGCACTGATGTAATAGGGGTTCATAAAAAAAATGAAAGTATTTTTTCTGACATTAAGGCACTAACAAGCAGGGTTTCTCAGGGCAGATTTGACTTAGGAGTTTACTTTGAGAATTCCTATGAAAAAATAATGCTGATTGATACAAAAGGAAGAGTTATAACAGACGATTTATATACAGCCTTGATATCTTTAATTCATCTTAAAAAGACGAAGGGGAACACAGTAGTTGTACCAATTAATGCCAGTGCTGTAATTGAAAAAATGGCTATGCAGAATAACGGAAAGGTTATCAGAACTAAAACCTCTACAAAAGAGCTTATGGGAAAAATGCTTTGTGAGGAATACAGAGAAAATCTAAATGATTTCTTTATAATGAATTTTGATACTATTGCAGGCTTAGTAAAAATAATTGATTATATGGCTGATAATAGTGTTAGGCTTAGTGAATTAGTTGATATGATACCTGATTTTCATATTTTAAAAAAAGAGGTTAAATGTCCTTGGTCTGCAAAAGGAAAGGTAATAAGGGCAATAATTGAGGAAAATGACAGCGCAAATATTGAGACAACAGAAGGCGTAAAGATTTTAAGTGACAAAGGTTGGGTATTGGTTCTACCAGATGCGGAAGAGCCCATTTGCAAGGTGATAAGCGATGGATATTCGGAGGAATTTGCAAATGAGTTAACAGATATTTATGTAAATAAAGTTAAGACTATAAGTAATAATAATGTGAGTAATAGGTAAGCTGTCTGTGCTGGCAATTTATTATCAAATACTCAGCGGCAGTTGAATTAGTCTATAAATTAATAATATGTAGACCTAAACTTCGAATTACTTCGAAATTTAGGTCTTTTTGTATATTGTGCAAAAAATACAAAAAATACTGTAGAAATATGTTTATAATGCCAAAGTTTAATTAGTTAAATGTACAAATATAAAATAATGAATATAATAGGTATGTATAATAGTGTAAATGTATCTGTGTTTATATCGAAAAAATGTTAATTTCTTTCTGTTTATTGTTCAGCTTTTTTATGTAACACCATATTCACTATTTTGGAATTTGTCCAAAGTTAAAACCTAAATACTGTTATTTAAAGGTTTATACTTTTATGTACGGATTTTGAGTTGTTAATTTTTTACATTAAAGGAGAATTATTATGTTAAAAAAATTGAAAAGTATTTCTGTTTTACTAGCAGCTGTTTTTTTGATACAAAGTACCTTAATACCAGCTACTTATGCTTCAAAAACATCTGATGCAATAATGGAAATATCAGTACCACAGCTGTCTCTTATGAATTTCGGACATTCCTCTGATTCGGTTGAGCTGGTGTGGACATCAAAGAATAACAGCATTAAGGCAACAGCTTATGAGGTATATAGGGATGATAAACTCATAAAAGAAGTAGAGAGTTTTACTTATACTGATTCAAAGCTTACCTCAGAGAAAAAGTATAGATATGTTATTAAAGCAAAAGATACAAATGGAAATGTTATCGCAGAAAGTAACAGTTTAGAGGTTGTAACAGCTGCAAGAGACGATAATTCGGTCAATGAAGCTAATATTCCAGCAGCAGAAAATTTAACTGGCTCAGCAATTGACCTTGAACAAATACTAAAAAATAAGATATCTGAAAAAGGACATGCTGATTTCAAGTCAGATAGATTTATTATAAAATACAAAAATGAAAACAGCAGGGAAAAGGCTAGAAAAGCTTTTGAAAAAATAGATAATATAGATATGAAGCTTAATAAGCATATGTGGAATAATGAAATTAGTAAAAGTGATAAGAATAAAATAAAGAGCAATAACAAAATCAGTAAAGAAAGTAATATTGATATTATATATCTGGATAAAAAAGAAAAGCTGAGTGACATTGCTTCTGAATTGCAAAATAGTGACTTGGCTGGTGAAATTGAATACATACAACCTGATTATCAACTCAGCTTATCTT
>JAEZIB010000196.1 GCA_023416275.1 Bacillota bacterium
GTCCTACACTTGCACTAATAGTTGTTAGCGTTCTATCTCAATTAGCAATAAATGCTGTTTCCAATAATTTATTGGACAAGCTCTATTTGCAATCGAGTAAAAGTATGGAATACATTACAATTGCAGACAGGGATTTTTATCAAGCGCTAACTGCAGAATTGGGTTTTAATACTCTAGCGGGAGTTTCTACCACAAAAGACACTTTTGCAGCCTCCTACTACGAAAACTCAAAGCAGGCATATGACAATATCAATAATGCAAAAAATTTACTTATTAAAGATAAAAGTTCTTTTGAAAAATATAAGCATGAAACTTCAAATTTAAATATTTTTGAATTATTCGATAAATTTGAAAAAGACTATACGTATTGGTACAGTCTTTTCGAGCCTAAAAAAAATATAATACCCAGCCAATATGAGTATAATAAAAGTTTTGAAACTGTAAGAGAAAATATGAACCAGATGGAAGAAATATTAGAGGTTTATAATAAGGATTTGGTAGCTAATAGTAATAAGTTAGTATCATATAATAAGACTTTTATATATATAATTTTGTTTTTAGCGCTTTTGATATCTCTATTATTTGGCTTTATAATAATTTTAAATATTAAAAGAAGAACAAATAGAGTAATACAATTCATAGATAAAACTGCAAATTTCGATTTAAAATATGATAATAGTTTTGAGAAGTACTTTAAGGAAAAAGACGAATTTGCTGTAATAATAAAAGCTGAAGAAACTGCCCGAAAACAGTTTAGAGATATTATTTCTAATGTTATGGAAGAGTCTAAAAAGGTTAAAGTTGCAGTAGATGAAGCTAACTTAAACATTATTGAGTTAGGAAACCAAATAGATGAAATTTCTGCCACTACTCAGGAATTATCTGCTGGAATGGAAGAAACTGCTGCTTCATCCGAAGAGATGAATGCAACCTCCACAGAGATTGAAAAAGCCACGGAAGATATCGCTCGCAAGGCTGCAGAAGGTTCTTTGACAGCAGATGCAATAAGTAAAAAAGCACAGAATTTGACGTCTACAATCTCAATTTCTCAAGAAAATTCACATGAAATATTTAGCAGTGTAAAGGATAATTTGAACTTAGCAATAAGCAATTCAAAATCTGTTGATAAAATAAATGTTCTAGCAGATGCAATATTACAAATCACTTCACAAACAAATCTTTTGGCATTGAATGCTGCAATAGAAGCTGCTAGAGCAGGAGAAGCAGGAAAAGGCTTTGCTGTTGTTGCTGATGAGATAAGAAAGCTTGCTGAAGATTCTAATAAAACAGCAACAGAAATACAAAGCATCACTAAAATTGTTATTAATGCTGTTGAAAATTTATCTGACAGCTCATATAAACTGCTTGAGTTTATGTCAAAGGATGTTGATAAAGATTATCAACTAATGATTAATTCTTCAAGTGAATACAATAATGATGCTGCTATTATAAATAATCTAGTTACTGATTTTAGTGCTACTTCTGAGGAATTACTGGCATCAATAGGAAATATGTTAAAGACTATAAATGAAGTTACTATCTCAACAAATGAAGCAGCTAACGGTACTAGTCACATCGCCATTAAAGCATCCGAAATAGTTGATAAAGCTAGTAATGTTACTAAGGAAATTAATTCAACTATGGAAAGTGCTGATGTTTTAAATGAAGTGGTATCAAAATTTATTATTTAAAGCATACTTAATAGGTACTTAAGTTACTGTTGGAACAAAGTAATAGAATCTGGCTTTTTAGATATGTAATGACATTCTTAAATAGCCGAATTACTAACAACATAGAACTAATTACAAATGCTTAAAGAGCCGATAATACCACACTTGTGAAGCGTGGGTATTATCGGCTTTTTGACAATATATAAATATTTTGAAATATTTCGTAAAATGGTTATTGTGAAATAAAAAGCTTCATGTGTTATTTACAGCTCCATATTTCGTAGCAACTGATATTATATTAATTTAACGGATAATTTGAGTTTTTAAGAATCTGATTTACTATTTCAGTCAAGTCATCATCATCAATTATTCCGTTAACAACAACATCTGCATCATATTTGGATATATCAGTATTTTCTGCTATTTCTTGATAGTACCAAGCATCAATTGCCAAGTCCAAAAGAGTGAATTCACCTGTACGGTTAATGTCCTTTGCTGCTTGAATAAAAACTGTTTTTTCTCCGCAGTTTTCTGATTCCAAATCCTTCTCTAACGTTGAATTATCTGCAACACGGGCATTGGCAATAGAAATTTTTGCTGTGCCAGGTGCTTTAGCTTTGAAGGTTAGTTTTAATAGTAGCTTATCACCATTTGCAGCATTTGATTTTCCCAAGCTTGCTGTTATGTATCTAATAATTCCTTCGATTGAGTTGTCCTCTTTAAATATTTTAATACCTTCAGAAACTTCACAACTGATAAATTCTAATTTGCTTGGGTCAAACGCAATCTTCAAATCTTCAGCACATATATTAACGGCATTATGAATTATAATATTAGCTGTTATTTCATCACCCATCAAGGCTTTATCTATTGATGTGATTTCAATATTAAGCTTGTCGTTTGTTGGTAGACCTGTTACTTCATTTGAGTTTATGCCTTCTCCAACATTATTTACAGCTGTTACAATATAATAATATGAAGTTCCGTTTTTAACATTAGTGTCTGTAAAGGTAATTGCAGAGCTTGTTGCTATTGTGGTATATGTACCTCCTGCTGCTTCAGCTCGTTTGATGTTGTAGCTGGTTGCATCAGGAACAGAATTCCAGGATAAAACTACTTTTCCATTTCCGCTTGATGCTGTTAGAGTTGTAGCAGTAGGAGCAGTGAACTCAGGGGTGTATTCTTCTACTGAGTTGAGAGATGTTGGTGAAAAGATACCGCCTATAGCATATATTTTTCCGTCTAATACAGCTGTTCTGTGATGACATCTTGGATATGTCATTTCTTTTACGCTTTGCCAAGTATCTGTGATTGGGTTATATACCTCTACAAGGTTGGTAGTATTAGCTTCAGTACTTCCACCGATTGCGTATATTTTACCATTTATCACAGCTATTTGATGATTAGTTTTTGAATTTTTCAAAGGGGCTTTGGTACTCCAAGTATAGGTTGATAAATCAAAGGCTTCTACAGTGCTTAGTGGCTTAGTAGTGGCGCCGCCAATAGCATATATTTTATTATTCAGTACAACTAATTCATGGTATTGTCTAGCACCAGTCATTTTTGCCATTGTAGACCAGGTATTTGTTGCTGGATTAAATTCTTCAACACTGTTAAGGTAGCTTCCACCACCGTTTCCGCCAATAGCATATATTTTTTTATTTGCTACAGCTATCCTGTGGATATATCTTGCTGTAGGCATATTTGCCTTTGATACCCAAACATTAGCTTCAGGATCGAATTCTTCAACCGAGTTAATTGGATTATTAGTATCATATCCTCCGATAACATATATTTTTCCATCCACTACAGCTACTTGATGATAGGCTCTTGCAAATTGCATTGGGGCTTTAACTGTCCATTTGTTTTTAGCGGGATCATATTCTTCTACAGTGTTGAGTACTTTACCAGAACTCTCATAACCGCCAATAGCGTATATTTTTTCATTTACTACTGCTAATTGGAAGGTAGTTCTTGCATTATTCATAGGTGACTTAGTAGTCCAGCTATTTGTAATAGGGTCGTATTCTTCTACAGATTTTTCGATAGTCGTACCATTATGACCACCAATGGCATATATTTTTCCGTTTAATTCAACTACCTCGTGGTTATATCTTACAGTAAACATAGAGGCTCTAGTGTTCCAAGTGTTACCTTCTGCTGCGAAAACAGATATACCGGACAGAAAAAACGTAAGTGTTAATACAATGCAACTAATAAAGACAAGCCCTTTTCTTTGCGATTTCATAATATAATCTCTCCTTTTGTTTTTTTCAGCATAGCTGATTAGTTATTTAATTAACCTGTAGTGATTGTTAATAGCATTCATATATAGCAAGAAATAAGAATGTAAACAAACACAAGAGGTTGATTTAATTGGAAGTATATACTTATTTAAACATATATTACAGTCTGTTTTTATTTTGTGTCGAATTATATAATGAAAAGTTATGGTAATTACTAAAGTCAAATATGGTCAAGGCCTTCACCTGATAAGCTATCGGTTTTTAGTCGAATTATCAATGGTTTGTTGCCAAAATAACTCGAAAGTATAGTTGGTGCTTACATGGTGCACTTTCGAGTCTCAAAAAACGCAAGCGTTTTTTATAGATAGTGGGTGGTATCTACTTAAATGATGTGCTTTGAGTTCATCAATGCCTTGTTGACTTTCCACATTCACCAGCCATGGTTCATAGTGTGCTAAAACCGACATCGTGTCGGTTTTTCAGCAAAAAGACTTCGTCTCATTAACTAATTTTATGCAATTATTTCTAACCCAACTTTCGAATGAAAAGTCGGGCTATGCTCAAGTTTACCAATGGCTTGTTGTTCGGTAAACTTACTTATAAAATCATTTGACTTTTCATTTGATATTGCTACCACACCTGTACTATTTGGCTTTAAGCCGTATATTCAACTTCGAAGATGAGTAATTGACTTAAGTTACTTGGAGAAAAAAGGTATTTGAGGTATAATTGAAGGAGTATTGAGCTTAAATAAAGGGTATAGGTTAAAAGCTTAGCAACTCAACTTTTACCTCATAAAAGGTCTAATGATGACACAATGTCCCCTTAAATAAGTATGGATACCCAATTTCCAGCTGAAAAAGTCGAGTTAAGTAAGTTTGTGTTCAATAATTTGAGGAGTTAACAACATGAATATTTTGTTAGTAGAGGACGATGGACCTCTGGCAATGGGAATAGAATATTCCTTGAAAAAACAGGGCTTTTCTGTAACAATTGCAAAGAACATCAAAGAAGCCCATACATTTTTTAATGCAGAAATAAATTTGATTCTTTTAGATGTTACTCTTCCTGATGGTAATGGATATGATTTTTGCAAAAGAATACGCTTATCAAGTGATGTGCCCATAATATTTATGACTGCACTTGATGATGAGCCTAATGTGGTATTTGGTTTAGATATCGGGGGAGACGATTATATAACAAAGCCAGTTCGCACAAGTGAATTGGTTTCAAGGATAAATGCTCTTATGAGAAGGCAGAAAAACAGTTTGGGAGGTGTAGGAACAACCTGTATTACTAGCGGAAATATAGTTGTTGAGCCGTTGAAATGTAAGGTTTGTGTAAATGGGGAAGAGGTATATTTAACTGCGGTGGAATATAAGCTGCTGCTTGTGTTAATTGAGAATAAAGGTAATGTATTAAGCAGAAATGTTATCATTGAAAAACTGTGGGATATAGACGGGAATTTTGTAGATTACAATACACTGAATGTTTACATGAAAAGACTTCGTGAAAAGATTGAAACAGATGCTAACAAGCATATTGAAACTATAAGAGGTATAGGCTATATGTGGAAAAATGAGGTGGTTGAGCCTTGAAGCTGCTTAAAAATAGAGAGGTACAGCTAGCATTTGGAATAGTGCTATTTTTGCTTATATTTTTCGTGATAATGGTTATATATGTATTCAGTGATTTTGCTAATACTATAAATACTGTACAGCTAAGGCAGAATATAGCAGTAATAGGTACTGTAGCAAAGCAATATCCCCAAATTGAAGAGGAAATTGTAAATAATTATACTAAAGGCTTTCAAGATAATTATGAATATGGCAAAAAAATATTGGAGAAATACTCTTATGATGAAAAACTGAGTATTGATAAAAACAGCTCACTGCAAAAGGATTTCAAAAATGCATATACAAAAATTTATTTGATTTTTGCATTTTTTACGATAGTTTTTTTAGCATTTATTGTACTAACCTATAGCAAAATATTTAATAAAATCCGCAAGTTGAGTGTTAATGCCGAAGCTGTTATTGAGGGAAAATACAGCTTAGTTGATGGTGATATGGAGGAAGGGGATATTGGCCATTTAACATATCAGTTAAACACAATGAGCGAAAGATTAAGTGACACTGTACAAGCACTAAGGAATGAAAAATTGTTCTTGAAAAAGCTGATAACTGATATTTCACACCAGCTTAAAACGCCTCTTGCATCGCTTATTATGTTTAACGATATATTAGAAAATGATAAAACTCTCACTGAATATGAACAAAGTCGATTTCTTGCAGAGAGCAAAAACCAATTGGACAGGATGGAATGGCTGATAAAAAATATGATGAAAATGGCGAGGCTGGAGGCTGGTGTTGTTGATTTTGACAAAAAGGATGCTTTAATATCTGATACTATTCAAAGAAGTATAGCTGGCTTAAAGCTTGTTGCCTCTGAAAAAAATATAGTTATAAATACTTCAGGTAGTGATAAAGTAACAGTAATGCACGATATTAACTGGACTACAGAGGCTTTTTCAAATATCATAAAAAACAGTATTGAGCATTGTATAAATAGTAGCGAAATTAATATAAACTGGGAAGAAAACAATGTGTTCGTTCAGATTGTTATAAGTGATAACGGTGCTGGTATTTCAAAGGAAGAGCTTCCTAAAATATTTGATAGATTTTACAAGGGCTCTAATAGTAGCAGCCCAACAAATATTGGTATAGGCTTGTACATCACTAAAACAATAATTGAAGGACAGGGGGGCTCAATTTATGCCTATAGCAAAGAAGGACAAGGTGCGAAATTTATTGTGAGGCTAATGAAAGTATTTTGAAGGTAAGTCTACCACACCTTATATTACTAGGATTTAAGCAGTATATTCAACTGCGAAGTTTGAGTTAATAAAAAATTATCAAGGAGGAATTACTATGACTAAGTATGATGTGTATTTGTACGGCATGACACTTGTATCCACAATGAATTTATTAGCAGGTGAGTATCCGGAAGCTGACACCTATGGTGAAATTAAGGAGAGTTATTTGCTCCCTGGAGGAGAAACGGGTAGCTGCGGAGTAGCATTGTCAGCACTAGGGTGTTCTGTAAAAATAGATGGTAACTTTCAAGGAAATAAGACAATGCAGGTTCTGAATAAATATTTAGTTGAGAAATTTGGTATTGATATGTCAAGTGTATATATTGACCCCACCTTTGACGGAGTTCAGGACATGATTCTGATAGGAACAAATACAAGAACCTGCTTCGGAAGATTTGGAGCTTATTTTAATGATGCTATTAAAAGATGGAGTGTTCCTGTCAAAGAGGATATTGAAAATGCAAAGGTGGTTGGGCTGGACCCGTTTTTTATGGAACAGACTGATTTAGTAGCACAGTATTGTCATGAATTAGGCAAGAAATACGTAACAATAGATTGCAAGCCAGAATCCGTTATAAATAAGTATTGTGAGGTTAATGTTATATCAAATGAATTTATAAGAAATAATTTTCCCAATATTAACGTTGAAGAACTTTTCAAAATGTACACTGATAATACAGATGGTCTTGTAATATTCACGTTTGGCTCACGGGAAATAATGTTTGGAAGAAAAAATCAGCCTATACATAGGTTAAAGCCTTATAAGGTTAAGGTTCAGAGCACTTTGGGAGCAGGGGATACCTTCAAGGCAGGAGCAATTTATGGTGTGCTAAAGGAAATGTCAGATGAAGACATCGTTAAGTTTGCAGCAGCTACAGCCGCAACTGTCTGCAGCCGATTCCCATTAGCCTTGAATCCACCAAGTTTGGAAATGATAAATGAGTTAATAAATTCGTAACCAAAAAATTTCCTAATAAGTAGATAACTCAATATTCCTACATAGAGTCTATAGGAGTTCAAACGTTATCGATGCTTTGTTGCCAAAATAACTGTATGAATTAGTAGTGGTTCATCTATTCACTTACTACTTCCTACAATTATTTCTTAACAAGGTTTCCATTGATATATTTGAACTCTTCATTTTTAACTAGGGAAATTAAAATAACCCTTTTCAAATTTAAATGTTAGGTTTATAATGTAAATAAGAATTATTTGCATTTACAAAGCGTATAAATTTACGACTAAAACAGTTCAAGAGTGACAACACTTATATTAAGCAGAAATGGCTGCAAATAGCTTGACTATGAAACAACATATATTGCTAAAAAAAGGGGGGATTGAGTTCATGTCTGCAGAATAAGAGGCATGAATACATTATGAAGACTAAAGCATTAAAAATCACATCAATACTAGTTTTATTTTTATTTATTTTTACAGGCTGTTCAAATAATACAGCAACAAATACAGAAGGTGAGAAGGGCTTCACAGTTGTTACTTCTTTTTATCCTATGTATATTTTTACTGAGAATGTAGTTAAAGACATTCCAAATGTTAAGGTTGTAAACATGACAGAACCGCAAACAGGTTGCTTGCATGACTACCAGCTGATTCCGGCGGATTTAAAAACCTTGGAAAATGCAGATGTATTTGTTATCAATGGTGCAGGAATGGAATCATTTATGGAAAAAGTCATGGAGCAGCAAAAGGATTTAAGTATTATCGAAGCTTCAAAGGGAATTGAGTTACTTAAAGATGAAAGCGGAGAAGAAAATGCCCATGTATGGGTTAGCATTTCAGGCGCAATTAAAGAGGTTAGCAACATTGCTGACGGATTAGCTGCACTAGATGTTACAAATGCTGATGCATATAAGAAAAATGCAGAGGCATATATCAAGTTGCTTGAAGCGCAAAGGGAAAAAATGCATAAAGAATTAGAGGTATTCAAAAAGAAAGATATCGTTACCTTCCACGAAGCATTCCCATACTTTGCAAATGAATTTGGACTCAATATCGTTTCTGTCGTAGAGCGTGAGCCAGGTACAGAGCCAAGTGCAGGAGAGCTTGCAGAATCGATTGATACAATAAAGGAAACAAACTGTAAGGTGCTTTTTGCTGAACCGCAGTATTCACAGAAGGCAGCAGAGTCTATTGCAAATCAAACCGGTGCAGAGGTTTATCTGTTAGACCCTGTGGTAACAGGTGAAAAGAATGCGCCAGCCGATAGCTACATAAAAGCTATGGATGAAAATCTAAAGGTGTTGGTAGAGGCTTTCCAGCAGAATGAGTAGGGCAAATATTTGGATTACTGAAGGTTATAATAAATAATTAAACTATTTTTTCTGCAAAGGTAATTTAGGGTTTGATGCATAATACTTCTATTCTGTTTTATAGTGTGATAGAGTAGTATTGTGCAACAAGCCCTTCATAATATTAAATCAACTTATATATATAACTTGGCATGGATAGACTTTTCATTAGAAATTTGAGTTATTAACCATAATTTAATATAACACTCTGGTTCTGACCAAATACTCTACGGCAATACTCTTCGCCAGCCCAATTTTTAACATTCTTAACAGCTTTCTGGTACCATTCACTGTAATCTTCAGGTCTATGAGCATCTGAAGCAACGAAGTTTACAAGGTTTTTCTTTATGAGCTTTTTTGAAAACCTTTTGACGTTAAAACCATTAGCGCCGGCTATGCTGGCAGCATCTAGCTGTACAAGGCAGTGGGAAGCTATCAAGTCTATAAAACTGTCCATATCTCTTAAAAAATACTTGTTTCTTTCAGGATGTGCAATGATTGGAATTAAACCCTGGCAATACAGTTTTTGAATAGTACTGCTAAGGCCAATAGGCATGATATCGAAGGGAAGCTCAAAAAGTAGATAACTGGAATTATTCAGAGTATACTTCCTTTTTCCAGAAAATATATCTGATAATGATGTACACAAAAAGATTTCATAGCCTAAAAAAAGTTCAATACCTAAGCTTTTTGATTTTAATTTCAGTTGAGTAAAATTTTCAAGCACTCTTTCGTAAATAAAAATACTTTTGTTATAATGAGGAGTGGCTATAATGGATTGTATACCAAGTCTAGCGGCTTCACTTACCATTCTCATGGAATCCTCAATGTTTTTAGCACCATCATCCACATTATAAATAATGTGGCAGTGTATATCAATCATATTTTTTTCATAATTTTCTTCCCAATAAGCCACTTGTTTTTTGTATTTTTATTCTTATATTTGTGATAATATTTATAGCTGCCATTGTAGTATTTATAATCGGGTTTGCTAATTTTGTTGAGAATTACGCCAAGTATGTTGGCGTTAGCCTTTTGGAGCTGCTCCTTCATCATCATTGCGTTTTTCCACTTAACAGCATTAGCTTCAACTACAATAATTGTTCCGCTGGCTTTAGTGGCAACAATTGCACCATCGATAAAGGTACCTAGGGGTGGTGTATCAATAATAACTATGTCATATACTTTCTCAACCTCAGACAAAAAAACTGTAAATCTATCTGAGGCTAAAAGTTCACTGGGGTTAACTGGTTTTGTTCCGCATGTAATAGAGTCAAAGCCATCAATATCAGTAGTATTAATTATTTTCTCAAGATTGGCATGCCCAATCAAGTAATTTGCGAGGCCTTTTAAATTGCTTACCAAATGTTTTAACACCGCAGGCTTTCGTAGGTCTGCATCCACATAAAGAACTCTCATGCCTGCTTTAGCCATGCAAATACCAAGATTTATTGCTACTGTTGATTTACCTTCATTTGGCATATAACTTGTTATTGCTAATGTCTTAATTTTATTATTTAGTTCGCAGAATTGAATATTTGCTCTTATAACCTTATAGGCTTCTTCAACAATTTCATTTGATTTATATTTTGGTGTTATAACTTTAGATATTTCTGGCATTCAAAAAGCACCTCCTATTTAATTTTAAAGGAAGGTATAGTTCCAAGGACATTAAGTCCTAAATATGTTTCTATGTCTTCAGGTGTCTTTATTGTTTCGTTTGTTATCTCCAATATATAAATAATACCTATAGTTGCACAAATGCTTAGTATAAACGCTAATGTGGTATATAGCAAGGGTTTAGGATGTACAGGCTCAAGATCAACCTCAGCCTCATCTACTAGACTTATACTATTTACCTTCATAAGCGGTTGGGATTTATTTATGAATACCTCACATATTTTATTAGTAAGCTCTTTAGCTCTGACTGGATTGATATCTTTTACTGTTATCAGCAGCACCTTTGTTTCATTTTTTGATGACACAGTAATGTTATCTGATAATTGGGCAGGGGTTATATCTTTTATGTCTAATTCCTCAATAACTGTTTTTGTAATGAGTTTACTCTTCATAAGTTCTCTATAATCCTTAACTAAATGTTCATTTGCCAATATTTCTTCATAGGATAATAAATCCGCTTCAGAGGGCTTTTGGTTTACTATATAAAGAGTTGCCGAGGATTGAAATATCGGAGTTAAATAAAAGCTGCTTACTATAGCGGTTAAACAGGCTGCAAGTATAGGTATTATTACAATTAAGACCAGTCTTTTTCTCAGCATATAGAAAAACTTATTGAGTTCCAACTTAGACACCTTCTTCTAAAAAATATCCACTCATCATAGTATTCAACATAAATAAAGTGTGTTACACTCTGTATAATTTTTGCTAAAAAAATAGTCAGAAGCGCAGTAAAGCAGGTGAACATTGCGGTTCTGACTATCATGGTAAAAACAATGACTATATGAAGTTTTATTAGTGAGGATTGGATTTCTTACTATATAGTAATCTAGCTGCAATACCTCCTATTACAGCAAGTACCATGCCAACAAAAATACTCAGTAAAGCATATTTTGTTGTAAATACTACAAGATTAAAGTTTGCTATAAGTTTTGAAAGGCTACTAACGTCTTTTAGTAAATACATCCCAATTGTGTTGGTTATGAAAATAAGTAAAGTGAAGGTCATACCGGTACTTGTTGATCTTACATCCTTGCATCGGGATAATACACTAAATATTCTTTCGGCAATAAATCCTGAACCTAACAGCATTAAAAGAAAAATAGCTACAAACATTTTTATACTCCTTTCCAATTCTCTAAATAAATTCTCTTAGCAGAATATTCTCTAATATAAAATTTGTTACACCTGATACAACAAAGGAATTTTAACTGCCTCAACTATCCCCAATAATAAGTCTATCAGTTCAAACTTATCAATTGTTTGTTGAACATTTTTTTCACTTATTACATAATATGCCTTGTGCTTTTTTGCTGAAATAAAAAAGTGGCAATTATTATTGGATAAAAAGGAGTGTAGCAAAACAAGAAATTATATTTATACGAGTTGACTGCTTAAATAGTGCTCCCGTACTGTATATATCTATGGATTGCTCCCCAAATTGATGCTGAAATATTTGTGGTTTGGGTTTAGTGTCACACGAACTTTGTGATAGCAGTAATTGGCTCTTGTAATTAGAAAACATAACTAACATGAGAATATGGAGGTTAATAGCGTGAAAACTGCTAATAAAAACATAGTGTATTTGCTGGTGGATGCAGTAATGGTAAATTTGGCATTGGCAATAAGCCTTATAATAAAATTTGATGCAGCTGTACCTTTGGCTTATTTAGAAAAGCTTCCCTTTACTTTCATTTTAACGACAGCTATAAGCATTGGAGTATATTTTGCCTTTGGGTTATATTCAATGCTATGGGTGTATGCAAGTATAGAGGAACTTATTAAGATAACTCTAGCAACCGCAGCAGGCATACTTATGCAATTAATAATTGCTACTTATTTTGCTATTGCTATACCCCTTTCAGTTTATTTTATATGTTGGATGCTAACTCTTATTCTTATCGGAGGAGTTAGAGTCAGCAGTCGTGTAGCTAAAAAGATTAAGCTTTCAAGTAATAAAATTATACCTAAAAGGAGAGTAATGCTTGTAGGAGCAGGTGAAGCAGCTTCGATAATTATTAAGGAAATGAAGAATAACAAACACAGTATATATGAACCTGTGATTGCAGTGGATGATGATCCCAATAAACACAAATCACAAATAAACGGTGTTCCCGTAGTCTGTGGAAAAGACAAGATTTTAAAGGTGGCAGCTGAAATGGCTGTTGATGAGATTATAATAGCAATACCCTCCATAACGAGAAGTAAAACTGCAGACTTTATAAATATATGTAAAAAAACTGGGTGTAAATTGAAGGTACTACCCAGTGTATATGGTTTAGTAAATGGTGAAGTAAGCATAAAGAAAATAAGAGATGTAACCGTAGAGGATTTGCTTCCAAGAGATGAGATTGATTTATCTATAGATGAAATAGCTGATTATCTTTGTGACAAAACAATTCTGGTTACTGGAGGAGGAGGCTCGATAGGCTCTGAGCTATGCAGACAAATTTCATATTATAAACCTAAAAGACTTCTGATATTTGATATATATGAGAATAATGCCTATGACCTTCAAAATGAGTTGCAGCAAAAATATAAGGATGGCTTGAAGATTGACGTTATCATAGGATCTATAAGAGATATAAAGAGACTGGATTATATTTTCTCTGAATATAAACCGGAGATTGTTTTTCATGCAGCTGCACACAAGCATGTCCCGCTAATGGAGGAAAGTCCTCAGGAGGCTATAAAAAATAATATATTTGGTACACTCAATTTAGCTGAGTGCGCTGACAGACATGGCGTAAAAAGATTTGTTCAGATATCAACTGATAAAGCAGTCAATCCAACCAGTGTGATGGGAGCTACAAAAAGGGTTGCAGAGCTGATAATACAATATATGAACGGAGTAAGTAAAACTCAGTATTGTGCAGTAAGATTCGGTAATGTTCTAGGTAGCAATGGCAGTGTAATTCCATTGTTTAAGAAGCAAATAGAGTATGGAGGACCTATTTCTATAACACATCCTGACGTTACCAGATATTTTATGACTATACCAGAGGCAGCCAGTCTTGTAATACAATCGGGTGCAATGATGAAGGAGGGCGGAGAAATATTTGTGCTTGATATGGGAGAACAGGTAAAAATAACTGAACTTGCAAAGACATTGATAACTCTATCAGGGTTAAAACCTGATATTGATATAGAAATTGAATATACAGGTTTAAGACCTGGCGAAAAGCTTTATGAAGAACTCCTTATTTCAAAGGATGAGGTTGAAATAACAAAAAATAATAAGATTTTTATTGAAAAAGCCAAAGAAATTGATCTGTATGGTTATATTAACGAAATTAAGGCTTTTATTACTGAAAATATGGAGGATTCTAACGAAGTAATTAAATTTTTAAAAAAATTAATTCCGGAATTTCAAGTAATGCGTAACAATTTTTGAGCGTTATGCATAGTATGATTTTATCTGATATCAAAAGCTGCTAATCAGTTGCTTAATAAAAGTATAAAGGAGATCCTCTGTATGGTAATACCATTTTCTCCGCCTGATATTTCAGAAGCTGAAATAAATGAGATTGTGGATACATTAAAATCTGGATGGATTACGACAGGACCTAAAACTAAATTGCTTGAAAATAAGCTTGCTGAATATACTAGAACATCTAGAGTTGTATGCCTTAATTCAGCCACTGCAGCAATGGAAATGACACTTAGACTTTTAGGGATTGATGAGACATGTGAGGTAATTACTTCAGCCTATACATTTTCAGCATCTGCAAGTGTTATTGACCATGTTGGAGCAAAAATTGTACTTGTAGATACAGCTAAGAATTCCTTTCAAATGGATTATGAGAAATTGGAAAAATCAATAACAGAAAAGACAAAAGTAATTATTCCAGTTGATATAGCTGGTGTTATGTGTGATTATGACAGGATACTTGAGATAGTTAGTAGAAAAAAGAGCTTGTTTCGCCCATCAAATGAAATACAGAAGGCATTTGGTAGAATAATTATTTTAGCTGATGCTGCTCATTCATTTGGTGCTGAATATAAAAGAAAGCACAGCGGAGAAGCTGCGGATTTTACGTGTTTTTCCTTTCATGCTGTAAAGAATCTAACTACTGCCGAGGGCGGAGCCGTCACTTGGAGAGATATCCCAGGAATCAATAATGATGATTTATATAAGGAATTTATGCTTTTATCTCTTCATGGACAATCCAAAGATGCATTGGCTAAAACAAAACTTGGAGCCTGGGAATACGACATACTCTATCCTGCTTATAAATGCAATATGACTGATGTATCAGCGTCACTTGGGCTTGCACAGTTACAACGATATCCCCATATTTTAGAAAGAAGGAAACAGATTATTAATATGTATGATGAAGGGTTGGAAAACACATGTGCTGCTAGTTTAAAGCACTATGGTGAGGACTACTCGTCAAGTGGACATTTATACATTGTCAGACTAATTGGCAAGGATGAAGAATTCAGAAACGATGTTATTGAAAAAATGGCTCAGAGGGGTATTGCTACAAATGTTCACTATAAGCCGTTACCAATGCACACAGCATATAAAAATCTAGGGTTTGATATAAAAGACTACCCTAACGCGTTTGATATGTATAAAAATGAGCTTACTCTTCCTCTGCATACCTTGTTAACAGACGAAGAGGTTACATATATTGTTGCTTCAATTAGAAAAATCATATTGTAATACTATTTCGTTTTATAAATAGAGGAACTATTTTTAAATGCAAATTAGTATAAGGGGTAAAGGTATGAAACTTATTCCTTGGGAGGAGCTTCCCCAAAAGATGAAGAATGAAAGTGTGAAACGATATTACGATATTTTGACGGATAAGCACATCAGTCTTGCTCTAAAAAGACTATTTGACATTATAGCTGCAATTTTATTATCAATTATTCTGATTCCTTTATTTTTAATAATTAGCATAGCAGTGAAAATTGATTCAAAAGGAACAGTAATGTTCACGCAAATTAGAGTTACACAATATGCAAAAACCTTTAACATGCTTAAATTTAGAACAATGGTAGCTAATGCTGATAAAATGGGCACACAGGTTACCACCAATAATGATGTTAGAATCACTAAGGTTGGCAGAATATTGAGAAGGCTTAGGCTGGATGAAATTCCTCAATTGTTTAATATTATTTCGGGGGATATGACTTTTGTAGGCACAAGACCTGAAGTACCCAAATATGTAGCACATTATTCAGATGAAATGTTGGCAACCCTGCTTGTACCGGCAGGGGTTACATCAGAAGCCAGTATTGAGTTTAAAGATGAAGAAAAACTAATCTCTATTGCTGAAAATGCTGATAAGACCTATGTGGATGAAGTGCTCATAGAGAAAATGAAGTATAACTTAAAAAGTTTAGCACATTTCAGCTTTTTAAATGATATAAAAACATTGGTCAGAACAGTTTTTGCTGTTTTTGGTAAGGCAAAGTATACTGAAAAACATTCTACCAATTCAACTTGTATATTTAAAGGATAAGGGGTTGGAATATGTCTATATTGCGTAAGATTGCAAATAAGCTGACAAAGCATCCTCAAATAAAACGGTGGTTAAAAAATGCATATCAGTATATAGGTAATATTCTAAGTGATAGAAGATCGTTTCCCTCAGATATTAAGCAAATAAGCGGAAATATGAGTGAGCACTTGTTTGGATACTATGATAAAAGCCCGTGGGATTCCAGCGGCAGCAGAATGTTATATCTACGTGTAACTGGTGCTCAAAAGTATGCAGCTTCAACACAATTTGCATATATTATCTTGAAAAATTTTTCTACAAATGAAGAAAAGGTATTAGCGAAAACAAAAACTTGGAATACCCAGCAGGGATGTATGCTGCAATGGCTTGGACCTGATTATAGCACTAGAATTATTTACAATGACTTTAGAAATGGAAAGTACTGCTCAATTATTTTAACCATCAGTTCCGGTGAAGAAGAAATACTTCCTTTGCCCATTTACTCAGTTTCTCCAGAAGGTACCTTTGCTTTGACACTTGATTTTTCCAGAATAAATACATTCAAGCCAGGATATGGTTATCTAAATATACGTGACTCCACTGCTGATAGGAGGTGTCCTGATACTACTTGTATCTGGAGACTTGATTTACTCACTAAAGAAATAAAGCCTTTTTTCACGTACCGTGACTTGTTTAGGCTTAATACAAGAATAGATATGATGCATGCATTTCATAAGGTTAATCATATTATGATAAATCCATCTGCTGATAGATTTATGTTTTTACACCGATGGATTTTAAACGGTGTGAAGTATGATAGGTTGGTTACGGCTGATGCAAATGGGAAAAATTTATATGTGTTATTAGATGATAATATGGTGTCCCATTGTAATTGGAAGAATGACAATACAATTATAGCTTGGGCAAATACCCATGAAGATGGATTTCATTATTATTTACTGACTGATAAATCACAAGAAAAGCATATCTTTGGAGATAAGGTGCTAAATGTTGATGGCCATCCATCGTATTCTCCAAACGGAAAATTTATGATAACCGATACTTATCCAAGCTTTAACAGGAAGCAAAATTTAGTTTTATGCGATTTGGAAACTGAGAAGATTACCAAAATAGCGCAGGTGTATGCAAGCATTGGTTACAAAAATGAAAATAGATGTGATTTGCATCCAAGGTGGAAAAGAGATTCTACTGAGATTTGCTTTGATGGAGCGATAGGAAAATACCGTCAAGTCTACACATTAAAAATAAAATAATGTTCTTTAGTTGTGTTTTTGCAGTGTGGTGAGAGCTATATAAAGTGGGCGTGGGAGGTTTATATGAAAGAGTATCCCTTTGTCACAGCAATGATTGTAGTGAGAAATGAAGAAGGGTATATCGCTGAATGTTTCCGCTCACTGCTGGAGCAGAGCTATCCCACAGACAGATATGAGGTTTTGATAGTTGATGGATTATCAGAGGATAATACATTGGCTTTTGCAAAGAAAACGGAAGAAAACTATCGTAATAGAAAAAATGCTAGCGGAGAAATAAATTCTAAAGTTCAAGTTAGATATATCCTAAACCCCAATAAGTTGTTAGCCTCTGGATGGAATCTTGGAATTAAAGCTGCTCAGGGAGACTATGTTGTCAGACTTGATGCACATGCTTTTGCAGATAAAGATTTTATTGAAAGAAGCGTAGAAACCATGATAAAGGTTGGCGATGCTGTTTGTGTTGGAGGAACAATGGAAACAGTAGCGTTAACTGCAAAGGGGCAGTTGATTGCAAAGGTCTTATCCTCACCCTTTGGAGTAGGCAACTCTAAGTTCAGATATTCTCAAAAACCTCAATATGTAGACACAGTAGCTTTTGGGTTATACAAAAAAGAACTGTTTTCAAAAGTTGGATATTTTGATGAAAGCTTATCTAGAAACCAAGATAATGATATGCATAGAAGGATAAGAGAAGTGGGAGGCAAATTTTATCTCAATCCTCAGATAAAATCAATATATCATCCAAGAGAAACGGCCAAAAGCATGCTGAAGCAAGGCTTTAGTAATGGTAAATGGAACATCATTACTTTTAGGAAAGATCCCAAATCATTATCTTGCAGGCATTTGATACCATTAGTTTTTGTTTTGGGGCTACTGGGAGGTTTGTTGCTATCCTTAATGCATCCGGTTTTTTTAATGTTGTTTATATCAGTTATACTCATATATTTCCTTCTTAGTATTGCCTTTGCAGCCCAAAAGACCTGCAAAGTAAAAAATGTATTATTTATGTCAGTTTTGTTTTTCCTACTACATTTGGCTTATGGCATAGGCTCGCTAACAAGTATTTTGCTGATATTAAAGGAGAAAGTAAAATGGGCTTATATGAAAAGATATTAAACCATGAAGAAAAAATATCGCTGATAGGACTTGGATATGTTGGTATGCCAATAGCAGTTGCTTTTGCAAACAAAGTCAACGTCATCGGTTTTGATGTAAACAAAGAAAAAATAGCGCTATACCAACAAGGCATAGACCCAACAAAAGAGGTAGGAGATGGAATAATAAAAAATACAACAGTTGAGTTTACTTCAGAGGAATTGAAACTAAGAGAGGCAAAATTTCACATTGTTGCAGTACCAACTCCTGTTAATACAGATCACACTCCAGATCTTAGGTATGTGGAAGCAGCTAGCTATACTGTGGGAAGAAATCTGACTGAAGGCTCAATTGTAGTGTATGAATCTACGGTTTACCCTGGTGTTACGGAAGAAATTTGTGTACCTATTCTGGAAAAAGAGTCAGCAATGAAATGTGGAGTGGATTTTAAAGTAGGATACTCGCCTGAAAGAATTAATCCTGGGGATAAAGAGCATAGGCTTGAAACCATTGAAAAGGTTGTATCAGGAATGGATGAAGACTCACTGGACACCATTGCTAAAGTATACGCTTTGGTAGTGTCTGCCGGAGTTTATAAAGCTGAATCTATTAAAGTTGCCGAAGCAGCAAAAGTAATAGAAAACTCACAGCGGGATATTAATATTGCGTTTATGAATGAGCTTTCAATAATTTTTAATAAAATGAATATTGATACAAGTGCAGTTTTGAAGGCGGCTGGAACAAAGTGGAACTTTCTCAAGTTCTCACCTGGACTTGTTGGCGGACATTGCATAGGTGTTGACCCCTATTATCTGACCTATAAAGCAGAGAAATTGGGATATCATTCTCAAATAATCCTTTCCGGAAGAAGAATTAATGATGATATGGGAAAATATGTTGTTGATAATTTAGTCAAGGAGTTAATTAAGGCAGATGTTTCTGTAAAAGCTGCAAAGGTAGCTATACTGGGATTTACCTTTAAAGAAAACTGTCCCGATACTCGTAATACCAGAGTTATTGATATAGTAAATGCACTTAAGGAGTATAGCATTACACCTGTAATTGCTGACCCTACAGCCGATATCGTGGAAGCAAAGCATGAATATGGTATAGAATTTGAAAAGACAGATAATATCAAGGATATGGATGCTGTAATAATAGCAGTTAGTCATACTGAATTTTTACAGCTTAAAAAAGAAGATATTGACAAAATGTTTAAGCAGGTTTCAAACAGTAACAAAGTGCTGATTGATATCAAAGCTATATTAAATAAAGCTGAATTCCAGCAAGCTGGTTACAGATATTGGAGACTTTAGTGAAGGAGCTGCACAGCTATGGGCTATAGTAAAATTAGATTTCGTAAGGACGCCATTTTTCTAGTCACAGGAGGAGCTGGCTTCATAGGCTCCAATCTTTGTGAGGCTCTTCTCAACAGAGGATATAGAGTACGATGTTTGGATAATCTATCAACCGGAAAACAGGATAATGTAGAGCTGTTTAGTAAAAATCATAATTTTAACTTTGTAAATGGAGATATAAGGGATTTAGATATATGTATGAAAGCCTGTAAGAATGTCGATTATGTTCTTCATCAGGCAGCATGGGGTAGTGTTCCCAGAAGTATTGAAATGCCGCTATTATATGAGGAAATTAATATTAAAGGCACTCTTAATATGCTGGAGGCTGCAAGAAAAAATAGAGTAAGGAAGTTTGTTTATGCTTCCAGTTCATCAGTATATGGAGATGAGCCAAGTTTGCCAAAGCAAGAGGGAAAGGAAGGGAAATTGCTTTCTCCCTATGCTGTTACAAAACATGTAGATGAAGAATATGCTAAATTATATTCGGAATTATATGGGTTAGATACTTATGGCTTGAGATATTTTAATGTTTTTGGTAAAAGACAGGATCCAGATGGAGCTTATGCAGCTGTAATTCCAAGGTTTATTAAACAGCTTTTAAATGATGAACGGCCAGAGATAAATGGGGATGGTACGCAAAGCCGAGACTTTACTTACATAGAAAATGTAATTGAGGCAAATTTAAAAGCCTGCAAGGCCCCAAAGGAAGCGTCAGGTGAAGTTTTTAACATAGCATATGGAGGAAGGGAATATTTGCTTGATATATATAATGAACTTAATAAAGCTTTAGGTAAAGAAATTAAACCCATCTTTACCACAGAGCGTAAAGGTGACATTAAGCATAGCAATGCTGATATAAGCAAAGCAAAAAGGATTTTGGGATATAATCCTAATTATGATTTTGCAAAAGGAATTAAACTTGCTATTGATTGGTATAGAAATAATGTTAATTGATAAACTCAAACTTCGTATATAAAAAGTCTATTGGTGCGGTAGAATTATCAATGGTTTGTTGCCGAAATAATTGCTAGAATCAGTAATGATTCACCGAAGTGTTTTTGCCGTCGCACACATTCACCATCCATGGTTCATAGTGTGCTAAAACCGACATCGTGTCGGTTTTTCAGCAAAAAAACTTCGCCTCATCGACTAATTCATGCAATTATTTCTAACCCAACTTTCCATTGATAATGCTACCACGCCTGATATTACTAGACTTTAAACATTATATTCAACTGCGAAGTTTGAGTGATAAATTTTTCGGCATAAATTCATAAGCTTCACCTGTATTTCGGCAATTATTTCTAACCAAGCTTTGCTATTAATTTATTTGTATTTCTATATTATTTAAAATTATCCAAATTAACATTATTTAATGTTTGCTGTCATTTAGCAACCCCTAATTAATTTGTGCCTAGATTTTTTGAAAAATAAGTAGTCTCAGCATTATGGTGAGTTTTTGCAAATCCATTTTTTATATAAAATTTTATGGCTGGAATATTATTTGTATGTACACTTAGTCCATACTCTTCAGCTTGGATATGTTTTTCAAATTCCATTACCAACTCTGATGCCAGTCCTGAGCCTTTAGCATCCTCTGCCACAGCAATAGACAATAGTCTGAACTGTGGTATATTATTGTCTGCTATGTTGGAAGAGTGTAGCTCCTTTATTAATTTAAGACGTTTTAAAGCCATAATATAAACTATAGGAGTCAATAAGGTTTCAACAATATACCTCAGCTTGTTGCTGGACAGGAAGGTAAGTTTGGCAGCATTTAGATTTGAACTTAATCCTCCCATAATAAAGCCATTTAGTTTCCCATCACACTCACTTACAAGAAATATACAGGCTTCTAAAAAGGGTTCATAGTATTTTTGAATTAATTTCTCAGAATATCTTCCTAAAAAGTGGTCTTTAAATTGCTCCTTATGAAGATTTGCAATCTGAGCAATATCTGAAGATAGGGCTTTTCTGATACTCATAGTGAACACCTCTAATTAAATTTGATGGTATATTATACTATTGCATAAGCTGATAAATTACTATATTACTCATACTCTGCACTTAGAGAGTCTATTTGGCGTTCAAAATTATCAATGATCTGTTGCTAAAATAGTTGAAAGAAACTGGAAATTGTTCGTTTTCAGCGTTTTTATAAGTTTACACATTCACCATCTAGAGATTTTAAAGAGCTGTTTTTTTGTGGTTTTTTATAATATAAATTAATACCACCAATGCAATAGCAGCTAAAGCACCAATAGCATCCATGCATAAATCAATCAACTGAAAGGTTCTTCCCGGTACGAATAATTGATGTAGCTCATCCGTAAAACTATATATAACACAAAAGGTAAAGGTAACAATACTAGATAACACGTATTCTCTGAACAGCCCTATTGCCGTAATCTGAGCAAAAAGCCCCAGCAAAAAAAATACTGCCGAATGCATAAACTCCCGTGCTATAGAGTTTACTCTATCCACAAAATCTGCTTTTTGTTGTTCTGTCAAATTATCTCCGCTAAGCTTCACTGATGTATCTATTAATTTGTTTATAAGCATTTTACTATTGCTATTTGATTCTGTAGCTGGCTGTGCAGAAAGCATAAAAATTGCTATCATACAAATAATTGTTGCTACAAACGAGATAATGATGTATTTGTTTGTTTTCAAGTTCATATTTAATTTTCCTATTCTTTAGCATTCCAAAATTAACACTTATTGATTATAACTCATAATTAATTAGAACAAAAATATTTTATTACTTTACTTAGCTTTCCATTGATAAGTATGACCACCAACAATTTTATCAACGGTGGAAATTTAGTATTTTCATAATAATCTTTTTTATTTGGTGTTTTATTTCACCCAGCAAAGTGTAATCGGCGTATTTTTTAAAAGAGAATTTTATTCTCTTATTTATATAGTCTTTAAAAAATGAATTTCGGCTTTTTGGCATAATACTTGGATGATTTAGCATTGGCTGCTTAGAATCATCTATTGATGCATTCTCATATAAAAATTCATCTTTAATTTTATTAAAAAGTTCTCTGCCCTTTAGTGTGTTAATAATAATAAAGGAGGTACCCTTGTTGTCATCAAATTGAGGCTTAATTTTTTCAATTCCCCAAAAATCAGCCATAGTTATGTCTGAAATACGTTCATGTTTAGCAAAGCTGCACTTATAACAGGAGGGTCTTAGTGAGTAATTTTTTAGAAATAACAAATAATATGGGTCTCTTTGCCAGGAACGGCTATATTTTTTCTTGTTCATAATTATAGTCATATTTTCTATATGCCATCCCTTTATTTTATCTCTGAAAATAACACTTTTGATTTTATCGCGATATTTGTTTTCAATAAACTTTAGATAATCATGGAATAATTTTGGGCTAGGCGTTCCATGACATACTAGGTCAGCTGTAATTAAGTTTTCATACCTTTTGTCCAAATAATTTAATAATCCTGCATTCTGACAAGGAGTTCCAGTAAACAGAACAAGCTTGTTTTCTTCGAGCAGATGTTTTACATCTGAATAGGTATTATCTATCCTGCTTACAACATATTTTGAACCTTGCAAACGACTTATCTCTTCAACGGAATTAATAATCCTGTGGCAAACGACATTATTGACATCAAAGGCTGCACCAACCACGAACCCCTTATTCTGTATAACATATTTAGCTAATGCAGGGAAAAAACCGCCTGAGGAGCTGACTCTTCGAATTTCATCATTTTTATGCTTAACTGCATAGCATTTAACTTGAGAACACTTGTCTTCAGAACTTGGAATTTCTATTTCTTCTATTTTAAAACTTTTGGTGTCAGAATTATGGGGCTCAGAAATCTGGAGTTTTGTATTATAGTCATTAAAGGCTTTAAAGCAGCACTTTTTTATACATATGTTGCAATGTATACATTTATCCTTGTTAACCTTTGGATACAGAAAACCTTCTATATCCAAAGCCATAGTTATTGCTTTTACGGGGCAGACAAGAGAACAGGCCGAACACCCACAGCAATGGCTTTTGTTATAAGTCTCTAAATAGCAGTCAAACATTTATTTTCCTCCAAGCTTTTGCTTTAAACTATTAAAGATACGCTTTTCTTCATTGTTAAGCCCAAAAAAGTAGATAGCAAGTAAAAATACACAGGTAATAAGAAGACATTTTAAGATAAGCAGCATTAATGTATATTCTGGATAAATAATATTGAATAAAACTCCAAACAGCAGTGAAACAACGGCAGGTATCCATATACCGCTGAACACACCTTTATATAATAGCTTTAAATCAATATTAAACTTCCTTTTTATATAGAGGCTTACTCCCACAGAATTACTTAATATCAGTGCTATACTGGTAGCAAGTGCAGTTCCTAGCACTCCATATAATTTTATGAAGATAATGCTTAAAAACACTATGACTAAGCCAGAACTGGCAAGAATACTTGTCAGTATCCTATGTTCATTATATGCACGAGCTATATCAATTGCAGGCGAAAGGGCCCTTGGTACAATTGAGGCTAATGACAGTATTACTACAATATAGTATGCGGCTTCAAAGTTATGCCCTGACCACATAAAAACAAATTGCTTTCCACAGCAAATAAAGCCTATAACCATCAATAGATAAAAGGCCGTAATGATTCTTGAAGGCCTTATAATAAAGCATGTGACTTTATGCCCGTCTGTAGTTTTGGCGGCAAATTGGGAGGCCTTGGGAAGTACCACTGTAGAAATTGCTGCGGTAAAATTATAGAATACACTATATATTATTATGGCAATAGAATAAACTGCGGTAGTTGAAGTGTCACACATAATGCCAAGAATTAGCTGACCAGATTTAAAATATAACTCTGCCATAG
>JAEZIB010000024.1 GCA_023416275.1 Bacillota bacterium
CCCCAGCACTTACCTTCACCTGTAATAAACTCATCTAAAAGACTGTTGTATTGTGCTATAGCAGCACTTTTTGCCTCGTTCATGTCAATCAGATTTTCAACCCATACCGCCACTGGAGATGCTTCTACAGCTTTTGATGAAAGTTCAAAGCCAGACTCCTTACCATCCATTTTAGTGGCTTCATCACCCTTTTTAGCAGTAGACTCTATTTCCTTTTTTTCTTTTACATCCCATCCCCGTACCATAACCTCACTGCCACGACTTAACACTTTCAGTTCTAGATTAATTTCCTCATATTCTTGCCTATATGTCATCTGTGGTATTTCTGGCGATTTAGAAATTCGGGATTTAACAAAGAAAAACTTTTTGTCTTCAACATACATTTCATAATTCAGATATTCAGCTTTTTTTATTAAAAATTCATAATTGCTTTGATTATTCTGAAAGATATATGGGTAAACAGTTTTTGAGTCATCCACAGTTGGAGTTAATCCATGCTCCTTTGCTATTTCAGAAGCAATATCACTGTATTTTTTCTTTGTAAAGACTTTATTCCTCGTTCCCATACGTAGCTTATGCAGAAAATCATATCCCCTAATTTCTAAAATCGAATGTTTACCTAAATTGACACATAAGGATGTAATTTCTCCGCTAATCAAATTTTCTGGAGTATCAATTCCCATTGAAATGACAACCTTATCCCCTGGCTTTATATCCTTTAGATCTATTCCTCTCCATTTTCCTTTGCCACTGTCAACCATATTAATCTGAATACAAAACATTGCCGGAAGATTAACTTCGTCCTCAACCGTTATAGCTTCTATTGCAGACATTAATTCTGGTGAAAAAGGTGAACCATTTAGCATTATCTTATAATTTGATACTCTAACATCACTCATTCTATTTCACCTATATATCCGGTATTACCAGAATCCTTCCAAAATCATTTTTGCTTGGGAAACTAAAAGGATTGGAAATTTTATTGAGCTTCGCTATCTGTCTCCATTGAGTTGGATCTCTCAAGGCTTGATTTGCTATTAAATCAAGACGATCACCGCTTTTTACTGTCCATAGCTTTCTACACGCATGTAAGCCTTTATCTTCTTCTACCTTCATTTCAAGCTCTTTTGTCTCAAATGTAATATCAAGAGTTGCTCTTACAGGAATTCCTGTTGGAAGAAACATAGTATACTTTTGGGTTACTTTTTTTAGTATTCCCCGATAAGTAAAGCCGCCCCAAATAAACAAGCATGTTGGTGGTTTTTTGGTCTTCGCTCCGCTGACAGTCGGAAATAGCAATCTAGTAACTTTGAGTGTTTCTTTTCTAACATCACTACCTTTTTCGTATGTATCATAGAATAGTGACACATTGAATTCAGGTACTTCCGTTTTTACAAATTGCTTTTTTGAATCTTCTCCAGTGTAAGTTGCTTCAAAAGAGAGAGTGTATTCATTTGGATTAAACATTACTTCAATTGTTTCTCCGCCACCCTCTAGTGGAATTATTTTTGCTTTTTCAGCCATTACCTCAGTCCCCTCCGATCTTTTTGTATTGCAATCCTCTTTTCAATTATTTTAAAAACTTTTTCTGCAATTTGGTTTACTTCCTCAACCTCTATTTGATTATATTTGCTCTGTGGCTTTGAAGAGGTAACAGATTTTGCAAAAACTTGTTCATTGTTTTTAATTATATTTTTGTGGGCCTCTTCTGTTGCTATTGAGGTTTCTTTTATATGAGGCTTACAAAAAATCAAGCTACTGTCTTCCAGCTGCGTTCCTGTGAAATTTGATGTTCCTTTCAATGTCGTGGCTTGTTTTATTTCAGCAGGTATTAAGCTTATTCTATTTTGATAGTTATTTTTCTTATATGCTGTTTCTTCATCAACTTCAGCATTTCGTTTATTTGAAAAGTTCTTAATGATTTTAGAAATTGCTCCATCTGCCTGTATTAGAGCACTTCTTAGCAATTCCTTAGTCTTTGGAGTATAATCTTTTTTTGTTAAAGTTGTATGAAGAATGATTTCACTTTGCTTAATATCCTCACTTGCACTTTTTTGCTGTTCTACTTCAACCTTTTCAGCACTTTCTAATTCTGTTGGCTTCAGTTCTTGCAAATCATTATTAGCTTGGCTATTCTTCATTAATGAAAATTGAGGATATCTGTTTGTTTCTTCAATGTTTTCAAATCTATTTGTAACCTTATTGGTAATTATATTTACTGTTTTATTTATAAACCCATTAGAATTGCTATTTATGGTTGTATTCAATACCCCATTAGAATTTCTATTTATGATTGTATTTAGTACCCCATTTTCAAATCTATTGGTGATAATATTATTTCTTATGTTTTTATTAGAACTTCCATTGGTTGTTTCATTAATAGTTCTATTTATAGCTGAGTTAATTATTTCATTATTAGTTTTATTTATAGCTAAATTAATAGTTTCATTAATAGGTTTGTTTATAGCTAAATTAGTTATTCCGTTTCTATAAATATTAGTGATTATGTTATTACCTGTATTATCTGTCCTATCACTGCTTCCATTATCTTTTTGATTTATGGTCCAAATGTTAACTCCGTTTACGCTTTTAATAATATCCTTATTATTATTTCTATTTGTACTGCCAATTTTGCTTATGTTGATGATCTCTATGTTGCTTCCAATGGAAGTTCTATTGCTTAAACTCCGTTTTTCAAAGCTTATTGACCTTGATAATTCAGGAATTAAAGCTCTCAATTGGGATGGCTGATTGCTGTCATATTGTAATTTTGCTGCCGGCTTATTAGCTTTATCAGATAAAATATATGTAACACTATTTTTCATTTGTATCTTAGTAGCTAAAGTTTCAATTCTTTTTTCAATAGCCTGAGATTCTAACAATAGACTTATTGGTTCTGAAATTATTCTAGTAATTCTATCAACCGTATTGTTTAATATCTCTTCCTTTTGTGGCTCTATCAAATTTTCTTGCGCTTTTTGAGTATGATGCAGATTATAAAAATTACTAATAGTGCCTACATTCTTTTCTAAAGAATTTATACTCGTCTCTTCTTTAGATTTGCTGCTGATTTGCTCTCCTTTTGATAAACTTTTGGGCAGCAGCTTAAGAGCTTCTTTCTCATATTCAAGTCCATTACTGCTCACATTGCCGATATTTAATTGAGAATTTTTTAATATATAAAAAGGAACCCTTACTTCCTTATTGCTTTTTGTATTAGTTGATGCAGTCGATTGAGCTATTAAATTGAATACAGATTTATTCATATTAAAAAAACTTGTGTAGTTCTTTATTATCCTATTGCCTTCTGTATTTGCATCTATCCTGTCTTCCTTTAACATCATCTGATATTGGCGAAATATCAATTTCGAGAAGGTACTATTAAGTCTTTCAAAACCATATTTGCCTATTATTATTTTTGTAAAATTGACATATAGCTGGTTTTTAAGCACTATAGATGTATTTATTTCAGGCTTGATTTGTATATATAGCTCATACCTTGTATTTTTGACTGTGCTTGGTCTTATGTTCTTTATTCCAAGCTTAATATTGTTCTCTATTTGTAATTCTACTTGCTCTTCCTGCCGCACTTCTGCTATTTTCTCAGCGTCAAGCCCTGCTTGCTCTTCTGGCTGCAATTCTGCCATTTCTTCAGCATCAGGCTCTGCATGTTCGTTTTTTTGCAAATCCGTTTGTACCTCATTCTTAGGCACTAACCTTTCACCTGAAGCTAGTATTGCTTTTTTCTCTGCTTCAGCTTGTTCCTCAGCCGCTGATTTTATTTGTTCCTCATTTATTTTTTTTGCTTTATCAGGTCTTAATAGCTTTTGTATTTCAGACCTTATATTTCTTTTCTTTTTCATAAGCTTCAATCCTTATAATACTATTTAACATTAAAATATAGAAAAGACATATTTTAAATCACCTCTTACGTGATGCACTGTATACTCAGTGGCTCATAGTATTTGAACAATATTTGTGGGCTTTGCCCTTTCGCCGCATATGCGACAATTTAAAATGTAATTCCACATTTAAATACAATTTAGTATAAGCACAAGCATTATTTATGCATGTGTATCCCATTATGTGTCAATACTAAGGTTTCGACTGCCACAGCGCTGCTGGACGCATTAAGTGTTGGCCCTTCCCATTTGATAGGACATGCTTCTAAAACATCCCACCACATTAATGGATTACCGCAGTCATCCAATAAATATATTGAAGCATTACGTCTTACACCAGTACATCTCCCTTCAGCTACTTTTTCATACCATTCCCATAGAAACAAATCTTCCATTAGTCCATGCTTTAAGGTAATATCAGAGTATTTAGTCTGAGTCAAAAATGTATATTCTCTGTGGTTTTCTCCACCAAAGGTTTTTTTTTCAACCTGAGTTTCTATGCTCAAACCTGATACTTCCGTAAATGCTGCAACCCGAATCCCCTGAATTTCAACAACAAAGTTATATGCCAGAAATGGATCCTTTCTATTCCCAGGAGAATTTTCTCTTGCACTTCCTAAATTTACTGTACTATACCTCATGGCTATCAGTTTCCTCCTATACCTCAAAGAAATCTTTTTTATTTTCATCTCCATTGAGTTTTTTATTTATTTCACTGACTTCCTTACACCAGCGTTCTCTGTCAGAGTGTTCTAAGCCCAATACTGTCTTATAATCCCAGTGCAAGTAGTAGGCTAAAAAGGCTACCTCCTCATAGAGGCGATCGAGAGGGTAGCCGGTTATTCCCCCAGAGTTTCAGCCTCAACATCAAATTCATGCTGACATTTCGGGCATTTCGTTTTAATAACATTTGCACCATTTTGGTTAATTCGGTTATACATTTCCTGTAGAAATGCAAAATCTGAAGTGTATAACTCCTCAATTACTCTTGGTGTAACCATTTTAAGAGTTCCTAGACCTGTTACCACTCTAGAAAGAAGTATTACAGCTAAATAAGCCGGATTTTGCTGAACACGAGAATCTCGTAATGGCATGATTTCATCTGCAGCAGTTGCCAGCCTCATTGTTCCTTGTTTATGTACTGTGCCTGTTTCATCAACATATCCCTTTGGTAGGGTAAAATTAAATTCTGTCTGTAAAATGTCCATTTATGTTAACCTCTCTTATAATTTAGTTTTTGTATAATATTTTGTGAAGGAACAACTTCAACTGTAATTTTGTGATGCCTATATTATTATGTTGAAGGGCTTACAAAAAAGTTGAAGTAATCCTTTCACTTAATTAGTTTTCTAACGATTAACTGAAATAATAATTGATAATGATAGTAATATCCATGTCTTCAATTTTCGTAGAATATTATCATTTCAATTGAAATTTCAATTAAGCAGTCTTTAAGCTATCTCTCTAATGTGATTATTTAACTCTTAATACACCTTCATGAGCTAACTCAATAGATTCTATACTAACTTCATTACCTTTAGCACTCAATGCGCTTACATCGTATTTAATAGGCCATGCCTCAACAATATCCCATTGAGCCTTTTCACTACCTTCTTCATCCACTAGAATAATGGACAAGCTTTTTCTGTTTTTATTAGCACCCTTTTGCATAACCGCTTTACGCCAGTTGTACAATTCCATTGAATCTGTAAGACCTCTTTTTAAAGTAACATTTCCAAACTTTGTAAGGCCGGAAAGCTTTCTTGCATGTGTTGCATCTGTTCCTTCTCTGTAGTCAACTGCTTCTGTTGATGTATCAGGAATAGTTGCATCTGAGAATGCAGCAATTTGAATGCCATCAATTGCAATTCTAAATCTAAAATTTCTGTATGGATCTTTTCTATTTCCAGTTGCCATAGGATTTAATCCCCTCTCTTTTTTCTATATTATTCGAGCCAACAACGGTTGGTCATTTAAAAGCTAATAAAAACTATTATTTAGCAAGTGTTTTTTGACTAACCCTGATAATTACAAATTCTGCAGGTTTTACAGGAGCTATTCCAACTTCTATAATAAGTTGACCTACATCCCTTGTAGCAGGAGGATTGTTTTCTTCATCTACCTTTATAAAGAAGGCCTCTTCTTGAGTAGTACCATAAAGTGCTCCATCTCTCCATACTCTTGTTAAGAAAGCTGATAGATTTCTCTTTACTTTTCCCCATAAGCTAGGGTCATTTGGCTCAAACACTACCCACTGGCTTCCCTTATCAACTGACTCTTCAACATACATCATCAAACGTCTGATGTTGATATATTGCCATTCTGTATCAGAAGAAAGTGTTCTTGCTCCCCAAATGCAAATTCCCTCTGGAAGTGCTCTGATAACATTTATTCCTAAAGGATTCAGAATTTCCTGTTCTCCCTTAGTTACTATTCTCTCTATGCCTACAGCAGTATCAAGATAACCATCTGCAGTACCCGCAGGAGCCTTATGAACTCCACGAGTTGAATCAACATATGCATATGTACCTATTACAGCTCCTGATGGTGGAACTAACTTTTTCTTTCCTGTTAATGGATCATTAACAAATACCCATGGATAATATAGAGCACCATATGAGGAATTTAATGGATTAGTACCTAAATAGTCGCCTATTCCTTCTTTAAATTCCTTAACACCTGTAGCTGTTAAGCCATGTGGAGGATCTGCAACGAAGAAGCAATCTCCTCTTAGTTTACAGTAATTAAGCATTTCAATTATAATGTCACGGCCTCCGTCTAAATCTGCAACATCAGGTGCAGCCATGATATTGATTTCATCTATAACATCAAATGCATGAATACCAGTCTCTGCATTTAAATAATCCTTAACTGCGGATTTTCCATCTGCACCATTTTTTAGATTAAGTACTGGAGCGTCTTTAGCGTCATTGTAAACAGGAACTCTTTCCATTTCTTCTAGTGAGGTTAAGTCTCTAAGAACTTTAACTTTTACAAATGATGATACTTCATTGATTTTCTCTTCGATATTAGTCATTAGTAAGTTATCAAACATCTCAACTATTTGACCTTCAGTGTCACCTGTATATTCATCATCGAATAACTCTTTGTACTTAATTACAAGTTTAAATCTCAAATCCTCTTCATTCTCAGGTGTATTAGTTGCTTTCCCAATTTCAATAGAAATACGGTTACCCCATGATCCTATTGAACGTGCAGAAATTTCAAATAAGTCAACAGCTTCTTCACTCTTATCTTTTACGGTATATGCTGCTGTCTTTGCATCTGTTGAAGCAATTCTTACAACGTAGCAGGATGTGCCTCCTTCTGCAAAGAAGTTGTATACTGCATATGCTAGATATGCACTTGGAATGAATCCTCCAAATTCACTCACAAACTGGCTCCAATTAGTAATCAATGTAGCTTTACCAACGGTACCTTTTTCAGTAAGACCAATGAAAGCACCTACTGATGTGCCCACACCAGCAATTGGTTTCACTCCACTGGATACTTCCTCTACATAAACTCCTGGTGATAAATAATTTGGCATTTCAAGCCCTCCTTGTTATAACTGTTATTTAGGATTTATATGTTACGCAAAACATAAATTTTGCGAATAACATCACATTTGTATTAGATTCACCGCTTATTGCCTATTATTTTCTATTCCAAAAATCACCCCTTTCAATGGTTAAGCTTACTATTTAGTAATAGTGTTCTTATATTGAAAAACGTCCAAGTCTCTTTGCAATACTCTAGGAATTGTTATTACTTTTTCAGCCGGTAATCTTACAGGTGATACCAGATAAGACAGACTCAGCTTGGCAGGCTTCCCGGGAAACACTTCCCATAACTGTTTAATATCCTGTAAGGATAGGTTATTGTACGAAATTCTGATTTTCTCATTGCCACAAGCTATTAGATTTCCCTTCAAATCATTGTCACTTAATGTTGCGTGTTCATGGAATAATTGAAATATTCTCCCAAGTATTAGCAGCTCAGTATCTCTGTCTTTTGCATAGGGAGTCATCAAATAATATAAATCCAGATAAGCCGGAGGCTCATAAAACTGGTTTGTTCCCACTATAGCGTCTTTTTCACTATTTCTCATGCTTGGGTTTTCTGTAAGATAATACAGACACATTGAAAGACATATGTTACTTGAATCTACATCACTAGGCGAACCAAAAGTTATATAGCTGTCATCATTTAATTCTGCAACATTATCTTTTATAAGGGTTTTTAAGCTTGTACTAACATCTCTTATTACTGTACGAGTATCTACAGCCATTAATCCGTCACCTCAATCAATTTGTAGTATGGGTCAAAATCTGATTTAACAAAGGTTTTTCCCATCTTTTTGTATTCTCGCTTTGCAGCTAGCATAATTTGTTTAATCCCTATGGGACATTCTTCCTTTGCCGCAAAGAAAGCAGCATTTATAGCAATATTTTTTATATTTCCTCCTGCCATAATTAATTTCTCAGCAAGAAAGTCATAATCCAGTTCATTGTCAATTGGTGCGCCTGATGGGAACATACCCTTCCAAATAAGCTTTCTCTGTTCCTTTTCAGGGAATGGGAAGGCTATATTAAAATGTAGTCTTCGTAAAAAGGCATCATCAATATTTTGGTTCAGATTTGTTGCAAGAATAACTATTCCCGTGTACTCCTCCATTTGTTGAAGTAAATAGCTTATTTCCACATTTGCATAACGGTCATGGGCATCCTTTACCTCAGATCTCTTTCCAAACAAGGCATCTGCCTCATCAAAAAACAGTATTGCATTTGATGTTTCTGCTTCTGCAAAAATTTCCGATAAATTCTTTTCTGTCTCACCTATGTATTTACTTACTATTTGAGACACATCGATTTTATAAATTTCCAAGCCTATTTCATTTGCAATTACTTCAGCAGCCATTGTCTTACCACTACCTGGAGGCCCTGAGAAAAGAACATTAATTCCCTTACCTAAAGCCAATCTTTTGTCAAATCCCCAATTTTCATATACAAGAGAACGGAACTTCACTTGATTGCAAATTTCCTTCATCTGAGACATCTGGTCAGGTGGAAGCACCAGCATGTCCCATGAATATGTTTTTTTAATCTTTGCAGACAAATTATTTAATTTTCTATTTGATTGTATATAGCAGGCATTGTTCAATTCCTCAGTTGATATTTGACCATTGCTTTTGCCGTTCCATACTGAGTTACTTTCACCAAGTCTCAACACCCTCTCAATCTGACCGGGCGTGAATCTGAAATTTCCAGAAAAGTCATCTATATTAACTGATTTATCCAGCAGGTATTTCTGACTGAATTTTTTCCAATACTCTTTACGTTGGCTTGCTTTTGGATAGGGAAATTCTACCCCCATAAAAACAACATTCTCATTTACTATTGAAGGACTCCATTCTGTTTTACCAAGAATAAAAGTTATCGGAGCATATTTTTCAAGCATTTGAAGAAGGCTTGTCAGTTTCTCTTTATATCTTCCATCCTCAGTCAGTAGCATATCGAAATTATTAATGCACAAGGCTGTATGTCCTATCATTAACTGCCGCCCCAGCAATCTTAGCAATTCATCATAATATATTTCAGAAAATATCATCTTTTCTAAATCTGCAATTATTAAAGGCATTTCCATGGAGCAGCATACAGTCCTTGCATGTGCCATTTTCCCTGCTCCATTGGGACCGTTAAAGTAGAATATCTGCTTACTGCCCAATTCTTTATTTTTGCGATAATACTCTATAAAGCTAACAATATTTTTCTCCAGATCGGTATTTTCATTATCTTTTCTTATATCCTCTGGCAAAAGCATTTCTGCTACATTTGCTAAACGTGCGTCTAACACCTGAGCATCTAGCAAAAAATTTACAACCCAGTCATCCAGCTTCAAATGACGTGCTATCATTGGAATGCGTCTATCATTAATGTCGCCCTGAAGCTCCATTAAGTACTTTATAAGCGGAGCCTGTTGATCAAATACACAACGGGCAGACATTTTTTCACCCTCTGTTCTTGTAAACAACTTTAACACAAGGTCTATGCTAGGACTTTTTACTGTTATATCATCCTGGAAATAACCAAAAATCTTTTCGTATTTTCTGTTAACTTCAGGCAATAAACAGAGCATAATGCACTTTTCTTCAAATGAGCTTAGTCCAAATAGCTTTGAAATATAAGGAACAGACAGGTGAATCCCATTGCTCAAACTAGCTTCAAGCTTTTGTGATATTATTTTATTAAGGTTATCTAATTGATTCTCAATATAATTTCTATCAGAATTAATATCATCCTCACCATCAAACAAACCATATATTTCATCCATTGCTTGATAGTTGCTAACATATGAATCTGAACTCCCAGTATCAACCTGTCCTTCTAACATATATAACTTTAGCAACAAGTCCATACGCTTAAATTCATCCGCCAAATGCTCCAAGCTTGACATATACATATCTAACATTTCACACTCTCCCGATTCCCTAATCTTGTGCTGATATCTTATACTAATTTGCATTTAAAAATGTGGTATCACATTTTTAAATATCCGCATATGCGGCGAAGGGACGTAGTCCGCAAATGTTGTTCAATACTATTTCGTTTTTCAATATATATGGTAATATTGAGTGGTCATTTACAACTAAGAACAAAAGAATATTGATTATTTTGCTGTACTGTTTATTCTAATCAGGGATAATTAAATACTTGCTAAATCCTATTAAAGCAAGACTTAAGCTGCTTCACTTTATTCAAATAGAACACCCGCTTACATGTTTACTGAGACATTCTTTAACTGATCGCTCTATATGTATATGGAGGTGCTTATTTGCTTACCCACACTTGTGCTTTCTAAGCTTAAGCTCAGATTTGATACTTTTATCTATAACTTCAAGCAATATAATGAGATTTTTAAGCTTGAAATCTGATGTCCAAAGGCTTTGAAAAAGTCTGCCGTATTCAGCATCGCATAGCAGCTT
>JAEZIB010000032.1 GCA_023416275.1 Bacillota bacterium
TCTATAGGGGCTTAAGGTGTATGTTAGATAAAACTCGGGAATTTAGGTTTGAATCACAAATTAGTTAGTGTCTTAGTAATAGTAATATTTTAACTTAAGTGATATTTAAGGTGTATATTAATATAAATTGAATTATGCAGTAGCTAAAAAATTTTTGATTTTTAATCGTTTAATTATAGATATAATTTAAGCATTTGTATGCCATACTAAAAATATATAGCTAGATAATAATTATATTATAGATAATAAAATGTTCTTTTATTATAAAAGCATTTACAAAGCAAAATATAAGTATTAAAATAAATGCAGTATTTCAACTGTTTTTGATATAGTTAAAAACATAATGTTGAAATTTTATATAAATAATGTAATGTAGCCTAAAAAAATTGGACCTGTTTTATCTGTTAGTTAAATACGATACTTTTAGAAGTTCTAAAATGACGGTATTTAAGACAGTGAGATAGAATCTAATTAAAGAATAACTAATTATAGAGTATAAGTTTATTACTACTAGGTTTCTACCTTTTATTTAGTAATGTACTTTACACTAACTAATAAAATTATGAGGTATATTAATGGATAAAAATAAACTAATAAGTAATATTAATAAAATGAAACATGAACAAAATGCTGTTATAGTTGCACATAACTATCAAGTAGATGAGGTGCAGGAGATTGCTGATGTTGTAGGTGATTCCTTTGCGTTAAGCCAATTTTGTGAATCAAATAGCGCAGATACAATAGTTTTCTGTGGAGTTCATTTCATGGCAGAAAGTGCTAAAATACTTTCGCCAGAAAAAACAGTGTTATTGCCGGAAATTAATGCAGGTTGTCCTATGGCAGATATGGTTACTGCTGATGCTCTCAGAGAAGCCAAAAAGAAATATCCTGATGCTGCGGTTGTCTGTTATATAAATTCTAGTGCAGAGGTAAAAGCAGAATGTGACATATGCTGCACTTCATCAAATGCGTTAACTGTAATTAAATCATTATATCAAAAAGATATTCTGTTTGTTCCTGATCAAAACCTTGGCAGCTATGTGGCCAAAATGGTTCCTGAAAAGAATATTATTCTTTGGAAGGGATATTGTATTACGCATCATAAAATTAAGGCTGAGGAAGTTTTAAGAGCAAAAGAGCTACATCCCGATGCTTTACTACTTGTACATCCTGAGTGTCAGCCAGAAATTGCTGAACTTGCTGATTATGTTGGAAGTACTAAGCAAATTATTGATTTTGCTAAGAATTCAGATAATGATAAATTTATAATTGGAACTGAGATGGGAGTTTTATATCAATTAAAGAAGGACAATCCTACAAAGACTTTTTATCTTATGTCCAATGGGCTTATATGTCCGAATATGAAAAAGACTTCGTTACAAAGTGTTCATGATGCATTGGCATTTAAAAGATATGATATTATTTTAAGCGATGATATAATTAATCGTGCATCCCATTGTCTAAATAAAATGTTAGAAGTTTGCAAATAGTATAGACAGCTATGGGGTAATAGGGGGAAAAATGGAAGAGGATGCGAAAAGGCTTGACGTTAAAGTCATTGATAAAGATGTAGTTATTATTGGAAGCGGTATAGCTGGAGTCTATACTGCGTTAGAAATACCTGAAAGCTATCAGGTAGGCATAATTACAAAGGAAACCTTGGACATTAGTAACTCGGTACTTGCTCAAGGTGGGATTGCAGTATCTCTAGACGAAAAAAATGATTCACCTGCATTACATTTTAAGGACACCCTTTTTGCAGGTGCAGGCCTTTGTGATCAGAAAAGTGTGTGGGTATTAGTAGAAGAAGCTGCCGATAACATTAAAAAGCTATGCAAGTTGGGTGTGAATTTTGATAAAAGCGGGCATGAACTATCTCTAACCAGAGAAGGTGCACACAGTGTAAATAGAATTATTCATTCTGGTGATACTACAGGCAAAGAGGTATGTGATACACTAATAAGCGTAGCACAGAAAAAGGAAAATATCGCCATATATGAAAGATTCTTTGCAGTTGATTTAATAGTGGAATCAGGGAAATGTTGCGGTGTTATAGTTTATGATGAATTGGAAAATAACATAAAAGTATTTAGAGCAAATGCTGTTGTTGTAGCGACAGGTGGCTTTGGACAGATTTATTCACATACAACAAATCCTGAGGTTGCTACGGGTGACGGAGTTGGTATGTGTTTAAGGGCTGGTTCAGAAGCCATGGATATGGAATTTATTCAATTCCATCCTACCGTACTATATCATCCTAAAGATAAAAGCTTCTTAATATCTGAAGCAGTACGTGGTGAGGGAGCTCAATTAAAAAATGATAATAACGAAAGATTTATGCATAAGTATGATACTCTAGGAGAATTAGCGCCAAGAGATGTTGTTTCAAGAGCTATATTTCAAGAAATGTCTATTTCAGGGAAGAAAAATGTATTTTTGGATATAACTTTTCAGAGCAGAGAGCATCTTGAAGAAAGATTTCCCAACATATTTAAAACATGTCTTGAATATGGCATTGATATGTCTAAGGACTATATTCCAGTTGCACCAGCGGAGCACTATTGTATGGGAGGAATTAGGACCGATGTTGACGGACAAACCAACATAGCCGGACTATTTGCGTGTGGCGAAGTGGCATGTACAGGAATACATGGTGCTAATAGATTAGCAAGTAATTCTCTTCTTGAGGGTTTGGTATTTGGTAGGAAAATTGCAAGAAAAATTGCATCAGATAAAAAAAACTCTCAGAAGCAAAATATTAGCATTAAAGATATCTATACCTTAAACTTAGATAATGAAGAAATTCTCAAATATATGAAAAAAGAAATACAGGAAACAATGACTAAGTATGTTGGTATTATAAGAGATGAGCAAGGTCTAACTAAGGCAGCAGGCATTATTAATCAAATTTATGAAAATTATATAAAATTGAATGGTTTTAGTTTGGTTAAACTTGAGGTTGCAAATATGCTTGTAGTTGCAAAACTGGTAATTGAATCTGCTCTTGAAAGAAAGGAAAGCAGAGGAGCTCATTACAGGTCTGATTTTAATAAGTCTGATGATGTTAATTGGAAGAGAAATATCGTAAAGAAATTAAATGGGGGATTATAATGAAGCTAGATAAATTATATATACATGATACTATTATGAATGCACTAAAAGAGGATATGCCGTTAGGAGATATAACAACGGACAATATTATTAGTGAAGCAGAAGTATCAAAGGCGGAGTTTTTAGCGAAGCAGGATGCTGTTATAGCTGGTCTTGATATAGCAAAATATGTTTTTGAGATACTCGATAGTAGTGTAGTATTTAAGGCTTTAGTCAAGGATGGAGACAAGGTTAAAAAGGGAGATATAATTGCTGAAGTTAGTGGCTCAACAAGAGCCTTACTTAAAGGTGAGAGAACTGCATTAAACTTTTTGCAAAGACTATCTGCAATAGCAACAATGACTGACAGATATGTTATCAAGGTACAGGATCTTCCTGTAAAAATAGCTGACACAAGGAAGACTACACCTGGATTAAGGCTTTTAGAAAAATATGCAGTAAGCGCAGGTGGAGGCTCAAATCATAGATTTTCATTATCAGACGGTGTACTTATCAAGGATAATCATATAGCAGCAGCTGGAGGCATTACAAATGCGGTTGAGCGTGTAAGAGGAAGTATACCTCATACTGTGAAAATAGAGGTAGAGGTTGAATCAATGGAAGAGGTTCAAGAGGCTTTGGACTGTAAAGCGGATATTATCATGCTTGATAATATGTCAACACAGCAAATGGAAGAGGCTGTACGCCTAATTAATAAGAGGGCTTTAGTTGAAGCATCTGGAAATATGACTGAAGAAACTATATACGACGTAGCTTTAACTGGAGTGGATATTATTTCAATAGGAAAACTTACACATTCGGCAAATTCAATTGATATTAGCATGAATATTTATTAAGAATATATTAGAATTTGAAACTGGGGATAATTAAATTAGTTATCCCCAGTTTTTTTTAGTTATACACAACTAAAATATTGAAAAGCTGTGGAAGTGTTCAGAATTAAAAGGTTGAGGACAGTATACAAATAACATTTAATCCACAGATACATATATAAATGTGGATTATTATCTTTGATTTTAACAATTAATTCACATGTAAAAAGTGATATACTAAATATTGTTATTGATAATCAGTCTGCAGTGCTATATATAGTTTATATTATAGAATGGACTTTATAATATGTGTGAATAATGTGGATTATTTTATTAAATGAAAGAATTTCCTTAATATTTATCAACATATAAGACAAAATATAATTGTACGCTTTAAAAATCTATTATGGGCAATTATAGCGTATTATTTATATTTATTTTAAAACTTAATACGCACACACAAACTGCCCAAAAAGGAGGCACGACCATGAGTAGACATAAAAGTACGATGTCAGAAGCCCTTAAAGAGGAAATTGCCAAAGAACTTGGAGTCTACAACACAGTTTCTTCTGAGGGATGGGGAGCGGTAACTTCAAGAGATTGCGGAAACATGGTAAAGAAGGCAATTGAAATGGCTGAAAGAAGTGTCAACCAATAGTAGAGTATTTTAGCGTTTTAGGGCTGCAGCATGTATACTTGCTGCAGCCCATTTTGACACCCTTGGTTGTGCAATATTATGTAAGTATGTGTATAGCCTGAATTCCAGAGTTTAATATAACATAAACGTGAAAATAACTTGTTAAGCAGCAATTAATGTGTTATAGATTGATTTTACTCGGGAATTAATTTATTATAAGGTAAAGAGATATAATTAATGTCAAACTAGAATTATAGACATTAGTTGAGGTTTTTATTAGGTATTGGTAGAGGAGGGCATACATTGAAAAATGCACTATTCGCATATAATCCCGTATCGGGAGGACATAAAATACCAAATGAATTAGACTACATATTGGCATCATTTCAAAAAAACGGTATACTTGTTCAACCATATAGACTTGTAGATGGAGACAGAGATAATATAATACATCTACTAAAATCCAGTATTTATGATTTTGTTATTGCATCAGGTGGGGATGGAACGATAAATTCTATTGCAAATATACTACTGGAAAACAAAATTGAAATACCCATTGGTGTAATTCCTTCAGGAACATGTAATGACTTTTCAAAAAGTATTGGTATAAACTCATTGCAGGAGAGTATTGATATCATACTTGAGGGGAAAATTTTAGCCTGTGATGTAGGCTTTATTAATGAATCTCAATATTTCTTAAGTACTTTTGCAGGAGGGAACTTAGTGGATGTTTCCTTTAGTACAAATAGTGACTTAAAAAAGAATTTTGGGCCTTTTGCCTATTATCTTAAAGGATTGTCAGAAGTAGCTAACATAAAAAGCTTTGATTTAAAAGTGACTGCTGATGATAAATGTATAGAGGGTAAGTTTTTGTTATTTTTAATTGTTAATGGCAGGCAGGCAGCAGGTTTTCCTAATTTAGTAAATGATGCTGATTTAACAGATGGATATATGGATATAATTCTTGTAAAGAAATGTTCAAATATAAATTTGGCTAGTATTTTCTTTAAAGTATTAAGTAAGGATTCAGTGAATGATAAAAATGTAATCATGCTTAAAGCGAAGACTTGTGATATTACTAGTAAATCACAGATAGCCATTACAATTGATGGTGAAAAATCAGAATTATTTCCATCTCACATTGAGTTTAAAAATAAAATGCTAAAGGTATTTGCTCCACAAAGTGTAGTAGAGTTTAATAATCAAATTATTTCAGATTAATACTTCTTTACAATTTTTCTTAAGTGTTAGAAGTTAGAATTAATGAATTCTATATTGGTAAGCGATAAAGGTTTAAAAGTATCTATGTGTATAAAAATATAGAATTCATCAATTCATTTAAATCCTGAAATTTCGAAAAAATCCAATTGATATAAAATCAATACATTTGGTGCTTAGTGTCCTTGAAGGATACAAGTAGCTGATTACGTCCATTAACAAAGGTTTTTCGTACATAATATCCATTGGCTATAAGTAAGTCATAAATATTATCTGCTTGATGAAAATAATTATTGCCTATGTCAAGAATTAGGGTTTCGCCTGGCTTTAATTTACTTTCAACGATATCAATGGCATTGCCTTCATTTAACATCTCGGAATTTACTATATTATTTTGTAATTCCATTAAAAATCACCTCTTCGTCGTTTTAATAAGGCGTTTGTAAACATCTTTTTTAATTTTTTCTGCGTAATAATTTGTATAAAAAATATTGGCAGAGTTATTTCATAAGGTGTCTTTTATTATTATTTACCCATTCCTAAAAAAATATTAATATCATATTTTTCTTAGCATAAAATAGTCTTATTGTTTATAGGATATTATAGTCGCATCTTGAATAAGAAATAATAGAACTCTTTATCTGTTAAGATGAAGTACATAAATGCTACAAACGAATATACTTCAGCTTTGTAAGTGCAAGATTTTGACAGTTTACAACTGCTTAGCAATATACAAACTGATAGTAGAAGCATTTCCAACTATAAAATCACTTTATCATAAAGTAACTTTTAGATTTTCAAGTCATTTCTTAATTTTACAAGATATGAATATATATTTATATTATTGGCTAAAATAATATTGACCTCACAAAATACATTTTGACCCCCTTTACATGGTTAGTCGGATACGGCTAACCTTTTTTTTCGGAGTGTAGCAATTACTCAACTTTTGCAACATAGTATATTAGGGCTCAAAACTTATACATGCTTGCTGCCAAAACAATTGAATAATTAGAAATAGTTAGCTTAGTGATGTAGCTGTTGCACATCCCACCTATAAAGTTCAAAAATGAAAATGAGCTGGTTATCGGGCAAGAATCTTAGTGCTTACAGAACAATTGTAAGCATACACGATTCTGCTTTTGTGATTAAATTAAGACTAAAATCCTTGTATTTTTCAAGGTAATTTATGATAATAAGTATTATAGAGAACAATTTGATAAAGATCTTGGAATATGTACTCTAACTTAATAAAAATAAAATGTGATTGTTATGGAGGTTACTAAATGATGAAAATTGCGGGTCTAATAGACCATACAGCACTAAAGCCTGATACTACTAAAGAACAAATAGAAGTACTTTGTAAGGAGGCTATAGAGTATGAATTTGCCTCTGTGTGCGTAAACCCCTGCTATGTAAAGCTCTGTAGTGAACTATTGAAAGATTATCGTATAAAGGTTTGTACTGTAATAGGATTTCCTTTAGGTGCGACAACTACGGCAGCAAAGGTTGCTGAAGCAGATGAGGCAGTAAAAAACGGCGCTACAGAAGTAGATATGGTAATTAATGTTGGTGCAATAAAATCAGGAGATTTTGATTTCGTAAAAAGTGATGTAGCGGCAGTTGTTAAAGCAGTTAAAGGAAGGGCACTTGTTAAAGTAATTTTAGAGACTTGCTTGCTTACAGAGGATGAAAAAGTTAGGAGCTGCAACATTTGTAAAGATGCAGGTGCTGATTTTGTTAAAACATCAACTGGATTTAGTACAGGTGGAGCCACTGTTGAGGATATTAAACTTATGAGGTCTATAGTTAAGCCCAATCTAGGAGTAAAGGCGTCTGGTGGAATACGTGATTATAAAACTGCAAAGGCTATGGTAGACGCTGGTGCTAGTAGAATTGGTGCAAGTGCATCAATAGCAATTGTATCTGAGGAAAATCAATAAAAGTTCATTTTAAACAAGTTGATATTATATGTGCATAAGTTTGTGTAATATGTAGATTGAATGTGGATAATAAGCTTTAATTAGTCTTATTTATCCACACAAATCCAATATTTTGTGCATAAATGTGTTGATAACTCTAAATATGTGTGGAAAACCTGTGATATTTTCGTATTAATTTTGAGGATAAATTCAAGTGGCTAAAAACCAATACAGGATGTTGTAGAAATAATATTGTATATATAAAAAGGCAATATGTGCATATTGTTAATATGTATGTGGATAACTAGTTTGTTCATAGTAGAGTTATCCACAGAAACACTATATTTTGTGTATGAATCTGTTGATAAAACTATATATACGTGGATAATTTGTGGTTTTTATATTGTTAAATCTGTAGATAATATTAAAATATCCACTTGCACTAACTTACCCAGCTGAATATTGTATGTGTTTAGTTCAGTTAATGTAAAGTTGGGTTAGAGATAACTTCCTTCTTTTTTCTGATTATTAATAAATACAGAGTTAATATGCCAAGGACACCTATGGCAGTAACAAGAATTCCTTGCTTTAGGTAAGGATATATCAGCTTTATTTCGGTATGTTTTTTTGTAACTATCAGCAAATTATTCTCCTTTTTTATGCTATCGTTAAACACAAAATTATCTTGGAAGGCTATAGTAGTATTTACTCCTTCTACAGGTGTATCTATGATAATCAGACCCTTATTATATGTTAAATTTATATTTACCAGTTCTCTATTTGGCAGTGCATTTTCTTCCAAGTTAAGTGTTTCAGATATAATATTCATTACGTCTTTATCTTGAGTCTGCATAGCATGGAATAAAATATTTAATCCCACAAAAACGATATTTTTATCATCATTTGTGCCTATAAAATCCAAGTCTTGTGCCAAATAAGCAAATTTCCCTGTTGGATACTTAATATTATCCAAATAAACTGTATTCCAAGCAGAATAATCCTCCTTAAAATTATTATGCATAACAGTGTTGCCCTTATATAACAAATTTGGATACCGGGTTTCAAATGAAATAGTCTGGGCAGTTACATCTAGAAAGGTCTTTCGATTTGTTATTTTATCAGTAGGAATTCTATTCATATCAATAACAACCTTAGTACCTTTTGTACTTAATTGACGAACCATAGCTTCAGCAGTTTTTATGTTGTTATATTTAAAGTCAGATAAATATATAATCTTGTATTTTAATAAATCCCCAACAGTATAATCTTCAATATTATCAGAAGTTCCAACTGTAAACTTTGGAAAGCTAAGTGATATTTGAGACGCAGATCTGCCTATAGCTAAACCTTCATAGTTTGTTATTACTCCGAAGGAATTGGATACGTTTCTATGAAAAATATATGTCTGCTTAGTCTCAAAATAAAGTTTATAATGGGAGTTTGAGGCAGCATCAGATAAGTCCTGAAAACTTTTATTCGACATGTCGAGCATTTCCTTTTTTACGATAACAGTATCGTTTCCTAATTCAATACACCTATCAAACATATAATTAAAATACCCTTGTTCAAGTGCTGAATTAAGCATAACAATATTTGAAGAGGTAGAGGCTCCCTGCCACGCCCACCCATAGGTGTAGCTTGTGGGGGTATCACCTTCACATAGTTCCCAGGATGGATAGGAACCATTAGAGCTTAAATCCATAAGTGCTACCCTCTGACTTGTTATATCTTCTGCAATTGCAATCTCATTATCAGTTTTTGTAGAGAGCTGAGTGTAGTAGCGTGAGATGTCAAAAGACGGTATGCAGTCAATAACTACAATTAGTACTAATATTAACATAAAGTTGCGTTTACATTTTTTCCACTCAATCAGTGAGCAGAAAAATAGTGCGTATGCTATTGGTGCAAAGCGCCGCATCCATAGAATTTGACTGAGCGGCAGCTTGGATAAAAAGGGCATAGCTGCTGTTGTAGTAGCCAGTAATATAATAATTGCAGAGTAAAAGCCGGCCTTTTCCTTTTTATTTGAAAGAAGAATTCCAATTACAGAAACTATTGCAACTGAGATTCCATAATAGAAAGTATCAACAACACCTGTCATTCTATTAATAGGATCTAAAGATGTACTAAGAGGAGCACTTAATAAACTCATAACTTCAGCATTCGCAGAGGGGTCCATACCAACTATTCCCCCGATGAGTGCTGGATAAAGCCATATACCACACAAGGCAAAGGATAATATCATTCCAGTAAGTGCATAAATAGGGCGCAGGACCTTTTTTGTGTAGATTGAATAAATAGTAAGAAATATAAAGGAACTAATACCAATCATTGCTGCGACCATAACATGACATAGTGTTGACATACACAATAAAAATATAATAGCAAAAAGTGAAGCATTTTTTTCTACTTCAATGAATCTCCATAAAAAGTAAACCAGATATGGAAGTAATATAGCTATAACCATTCTAGGTAAATTGCCTTCACAAAAAAAGATCCTGAAATTTTCAGGCATAAAAAACCATATAGCTCCCAAAAAAGAGCATAGTACTATTCTTCGGGAAGATATTCCCCAAAGTAACCAGCCTATGCCGCCTACAAAGAATGTTAATCCGGTAAAAAGATAATAAGCATTTATGATGCTTCCGCCCGAAAGGTATTGAAGCCCTGCCATAATATAATAAGGAAGTGGTGCCCAATACCTATAGGGTTGAACGCCATTATACCAAAGCTCTGTATATAAGGGGTAGTAGTCTCCGTTTTTAATACTTTTGTACATTAAGTCGGATTTAAACAAGTGACCCCATATATCATTACCAGATGCAAAATAGTTTTGAGTTTTCATTACATACATCAGGACAATTGAAATGAGGGCTAAAAAAGAAACAATAGCAACAATTCCAAGTACTAACTTAATATTAATTTTAGTTCTTATTAATTCTGCGTTTTCCATGAAAATCCCCTTGTAATATTAGCTTAGTTAATCAACTTTCGCATACAAGAACCTACCGGTGCGTTAGAATTATCAATGGTTTGTTGCAAGCGAAAGTCGAATTAGTTATTTATTGTCTAAAAAACTTTTAATAATACTCTCAGCAATATCGTCAGCGGTAAGCTTACAATGACTCATATAATGGTGGTATTGCATTCTTTGAGAATCTATATTGTCCATATTTGTGTCACTTTCTTCAGAGAGTAGATTAATTACATAGGATCTAGTAGGCGTTTCACTGATTTCAATTAGTAGTAGAATCCAGCCTTCACAATTTACTAATTCACGTATCCTGTCCTTAAAATAAGTACAAATATTTTCCAATGTAGGGTTTATTGTATTAAAGGGCTCCACATCATTTATATATTTATCCTGATACTCATCTAACAGTGATTCAATATGGGATTCAATTGAAGAAAATTTAACAAATTCATCACGCATTTTTAGTAAGTGAATAGAGATCTCCCATGTATGAGGGTGTCTGGTTCCAGCCTCTCCATTGATGTATATAGAATGATTTGCATTTAAATAAAATTTGAATTTATATTGTTGATGTCTTTTTTCTACCATAACTATGCTTATGCCCAACATTTACAACAAAAACATCAAGGTAATTTGAGTTTCCCTGACATAAATAGAATGGGCTAGGCACCTCCTTTTTTTCATAATTTCTTTCAATCATTTCACTCTCTATACTTTTTTACAATTCTGTACAATAGCTTTCTTAGATAATATAGGCAAAAGAATGGGACTACAACAGATAAGCTTTTGCTAAGTATAAAATTTAGGTTATCCGTCAATGTATTAAACAAATAACTGTCACCAATGTAAATTAGTGCATCTGCCAATGTTAGACCAAATAAAAAGGTTATGAAATATATAGAAAATCCTGATACACCATAGTCAAAGTTAAATACAGATTTTATAGATAGCAAGTAGTGTAAAATTGCTCCAGATATTACACCTACTGAGTTTGCGGCTACAATATTTATATTAAAAATTCTGTGTAATACCCATACAATTGATATATCAACCATGGTTACTAATATGGAGTAACATAAATATAGTAATAATGGTGGTATTTTTCTTGGCATATATAACACAATTATATTCATATCCTTTCTTTATAGCCTTTTTAGCTTATTAGTGTTTTTTTCAGATATAGTTTTGTCATTCTCCGTGTCAAAAGCCGGGATGGAGTCAGCTTTTTCATGTAATAAAATTACATCAATTTTTACAGTACTATTGAACTTATTTAATAAATTAGACCAAGCCTTTATAAGTTTTGTTTGCAAAGACTTTGCAGAGCTATAATCAGTTCTGAAAAGTAAGGCTGTAAGCTCGTTATCTTGAGTTCTAGCAAGGATACCTTTTTGAGGCAGCAGTTTTTTCAGTACAGGTGATAATTCTGATACCATACCATCAAAAGTTATATTTTCAGTGAAAGATATGTTAATAACAATTTTACTAATTGGGAAAAGTTGAGGATTCTCAAGCTTATTAATCAAGGCATCAAATACCTTTTTGCTGTAAATATTAGTATCTTCATTGTATAATAAATCTAACTCTGAAACATCTGCAGTAGTAAGCTTTTCTATTTTTTGATTTTTCGATTGTATAAACTTTTTTAAAAGTTGTATCTCATCATCTTTCTTATCAATATTTATTATATTTACTACAACAATAGAAAAAAGTAGCAGACATAATGCTACTATTGTAATAATTGAATAGGAATTATGTTTAAAAATATAACCTGAATCGACGATATAGGTTTCTGTTGTGCACATACCTATAGAATAGGACGTTCCGTTGATTTCAAAAAAGGATACTGAGGCTAATTTATTCTCGCTTATCTCCGATTCTGAAAATAAAACAGAGCCACTCGTTTTGTCGGAGAATAACGTAACTAGAGGGTCAATATTTTTTCCACCAGCCATTTTATAGGATTTTAATAGCATATTAATGTCTTTAATCCTTAACTGCTTAGTTTCATTATCATCTCTGAAAAATAGTATTTTATTCTCTTTAATAAAAAACCAATAGCGATTTGTTGATGTGACCGAGTTTTTTATAATGTTTTTTATTACAGCCTGCTCGTTACCTGATTGTGAAGAAAGCATATTTATGGCTTGCTTTTCAATTTGTGATACTAATAGTTCCTGCTCTTTCCCAAAACTAATTGTAAAGGACTCTTGGTTTTGACTGAGAACTCTTGTTTCAAATATTATTGTTGCAGCACAAAATAAAAGGGATATTATTATGATAAATAAATATTTTGGTTTGGTATGCATAAATGTATTCATGTAGTGTCACCCTTATATCGTAATCTTCGTAATCTAAATGCAAGGCTAATACTGCAAATAGCGGTGCTAATAACATCCATCTTGCTTTCACCCTGTTTAAAATCGTATCGCAATTCAAAAGGTACTTCACTAAAGCTTGCACCAATAATGCTAAGCTTATATAAAAGCTCTGCCATGCAAGAAAACCCTGTTTCTTCGACTAATCTGTCCCCAAAATATGCAAGGGCTTTCTTTAAAATTTCATTTGTGTAAAGGCGGTATCCACAGGTATAATCCGTGACACCCTTAACATTAAATAAAAAATGATACACACATTTTGCACAATTGCTTATAAAAATACGGTATTTTGAAAGACCTTGAACACAAGAACCTTTTTGATATCTGGAGGCAATTACAACATCGGAATATCTTGATTCTTTACCCAAGCGGGTTTTATAAAGCATGTCCATTATGTATTTTGGCTCGTGGGTATTATCACAATCCATTAGACAAGTAAATGTGCTATTAGGCCGATTTTTTAAAACATATGTAATGGCAGTTTTTAATGCCTCTCCTAGTCCTTTATTCTGGGTATGATTTATAAGTGTAAAATTATCGTATTTATTTTCTAATATTTCTCCAATATTCTTTGTTCTATCACTGCTGCCATCATTAACAACAACAATATGCAGAGATAAAGCAAACTTTTCCCAAAGAGGGAGGCTTAAAGCCTGCCACTTATTTATTAAAACCTCGAGATTCCCTTCTTCATTGTATGCTGGTAGCAAAACAGTTAATTCATTCATTGTTATACCTACTTTTCATTTTTTCTATACGCTTTGATATGTGAGAAAAGTCCGAATGTATGACCTTAGTAAGACTTTTCCACTCATCTGTAAGTGTTTTTGTTTTCCAACTACTGTCACCTTTTATGCTATTGATGATTCCTGCAAAACGAATCCAGAATACAATAAAGCTGAATAGGGGCAATAAAGCAACTGCATACCACTTCTTAAGGTAATATTGTTTTAATTCCTTAAATTGCTTTAATAAAAGCAACACATCAAAGTAAAATAAAAATGCGGACAGTATATATAGAAAAAGTATTAATACAAGTGATCCAACAACCAGCTGTGGTGAGTAATTCATAAATACTAAACAAATTAAGGCAAAATACCATATCATACGTGGAAAGGCAAATGTATGGTCGTATATAAAAAGTCTTAAGGAATGATTAAAAAATAGTCCCTTATCAGTAAATAGATTTCTATTCATAAAAATATGGGCTACTTCAATTTCACCACGCTGCCAACGCTGTCTTTGGGTATACAATTTGTTGAAGCTCTCAATAGGGTCAACAAAAAACAAAGCGTTTTCGCAAAGGAATACTTTTTTTTTCAAAAGCTTTTTAATTTGAAAAGTTACATGAGTATCTTCACAAATAGTATCTGTATTGTATAATTGGGTCTTCAAAATAGTAGATTTCCTGAAAGCTGAAAAGGCACCTGATAAAGTATAAATACTGTCCATTTCAGACTGAAAGTTTCTACCTGCAAAAAAGGCTTGACAGTACTCACAAAACTCAATACGACGTAGCACCCGCATCACAAGACCCTTTGTACTCTCAATAAGCTCAGGGTCGGTTAAAACAGAGCCTGTCATGCAATGAATATCAGAATTCAATTCAAAGCGGGTAACTACATTTTTAAGTGCATCACGATGTAGCTTCCCATCACTGTCAATATGTATAATATATTTTCCTTCACTATTGAATAGTGCCAAGTTTAAAGCCTTTGATTTACCCTGTTTTGAATTTAGCCACTGAACAGACAAACCTTTAAATTCATTTTGGCATTGTCTGTATATTTGAAAGCTATTATCTATGCCTTGATTATTTACTAGCATAATCTTAATCTTATCATTAGGATAAGTTGATAAATATATTGACCTTAAGCAGTCATAGAGCGTATTCGCTGAATTATATACAGGAATAATCACTGTTATTTCAGGGAAATTACTAATGTTCTTATCCTTTTTGGCAAACCCTTTTCTGAAGAGAACTAAAGCTTCTCCTACAGCTGGGATAATCTCCATTATTACAGGAATGATTATCCAAGCCATCCAAAAAACAATTGAACTTGAAAAGTAATTAATTATGTCCATAATTAAAACTCCCAACTTTCTGACGGATAATATGTGATTTGGTGAACACTAAAAAATACAAGGCTATAGAGAATGCATAAAACACTAATCTCCCAAATATTGTATGGGCAAAGTAAAAAATGTTATTGCCAAAGAAATAAATCAGAGCACATATTATAAAAATTCTGATTACGTTAGCAATAAAAATCCATATAAAGCCAAATATATTAACAACAATTTTTTCATAAAAACTATACACATTAAAAAACCAAAGTAAAGCTGTAAATGCCATAATTTCAATAATTCCAGAACACTCATAATCTATATATAAGGAAATAGAGGAGCCATAATTTGATATAAAAAGTATTCCGTATTGAAAATATGAACTGTACATATGGGTCAGACCACCTAAAATTCCAGATACAGAAGCCACTGCCTTAGTTAGTGAATCTAAAACAATTGGCTGAAGCCATACCATCATCAGGATAAATAATCCAACACTACCCCAGCAAAACTTCCAGAAATCCAGTTTACTACGGCTTAGGACAGTTAATATGTAAATCCATGTTATTGCAAATAGAATCACTAATATGTTCATATGGCTTTTCCCGTTTGCTTATATTTACGATAAAGAAAAACTAGTCCTATTACTAAAAGTGTGACGATAATACCTATGAATGGCTCTGTAGTGGTACCTGCAAGTGTAACAGACTGTAAACCTATGCTTGGGCATGTAAAAGTCACATTATTTATTTCACTAAAAGGTATGTTGTTACAGTATTTCTTTATACTGTCATATTTTATGCTGAATTCTACATCATCACCTGGATTATAGTTCTTATTATTTATAAGTAAAACGGCATCACCTAGAACGGCTGAATAATCTTGGTTGTTGAATACAGCTAAATTGAAATGAGTTCCTGCAGGAAAATCTTTAATTGTTGTTGACCAATCTATTTGTTTTTTATCAGCTGAAGGCATAATAATTAATTCTATATTGTAGGTATTATTAATTTGCAACTTCATAACAAAGGAATCATATCTGCCATCTAAATCACTCATTTTAATATGACCATATAAAGCCGTGCTGTCAGAAAATAATGCTACCTTTTCATAATCTTCATTATCATAAGTTCCATAGTAAAATGCAGTATGAGGCTTATCCGACCAATCGTCAAAATAGCCGTCAATACTAATTGGCATTTCTGCTATGGCAATTGATGGTACAAGCATTAGTATCATTGTTACAATAACGGAACATGTTTTTTTAATCGTATTTTTTAACAAACAAATCACCCTCTCAATTATTACACTTTTAATAAATAACCTTAGTTCTGTTAGCAGTCGAGGACAAACTTTATAGAAAATTCTTTAAGCATTGCTTATACATTTAAAATAGCCACATACGAAAGGTTAGGGCAAGTTGGCAATCTGTACTATAGTAGTTTTATTGAGCTAAACATTAAGCGATCAGATACTAAGTACACTCGTAAGGGTGTTTCACTAATTTCTAATTGAATCAGATTGAGCTGTTTATTATTAAGAATAACCTTCAATTCCTCATAGAATATGTTCCCCATATTTTCGATAGAGGGCTCTAACTGATTAAAGGGTGGAATATCATTTAAATATTGGTTTTGGTAGAGTAATAAAAAGTCTTCAACAATTCTGTCTATACTACTATACAAGTCGATCTCAATTTCTAGTTGTAATTGCTCAATAAGTAACGATATTTCAAAAGTATGAGGATGAATGTTTTTAGCATCACTGCTAAGGCTATGTTTAGCATTTAAGCGGTATTTCAATTTAAACCCTTCAAACATAATGTGTACTCCTAAGTCAATTACTAAAAGTATAAAATCCTAAAAAATACTTAATGTAGGTATGTCTAAAGTAATTAAATAGCCTTACAAAAGTATAGTTCTCTAATCTAATTATACAGTTTTTACAAAGAAAATCAATGAATATAGTCGAAATAATGTATAATTTAACTAAAAAAGAAGTTAAACGGACTAAAAAATAGCGAAACATATCAAATAATAAGATATAAAGCAATTAATGGTATATAATTTTATGTTTTTTTGTATAAATTATTAGCTGAATAATACTATGAAAACAGCTATTACTAGGATATAGGTATAGTTTGTAAATGTTTAAGTCTTTGAATATAAAACATCTACAGCTAAAAGTTTACAAATATTAAAGGAAAAACAACCTATTATGTAGAACTATTTAAACTTAGTAAAAAATACACTTACAGGAGGATTATGTTATGTCAATGGATCCAGCAGCAGCTAGTGCGCTTTTATTTGCAAGTCTTGTAGTACCAATGATATTAATGTTAGTAGTTAATGTTGTTGTCGGAATAATTGCTGTTAGCATGGCTAAAAAGAGAGGACTTAATACAGTGCCTGCTTTCTTTGCAGGTTTTTTTGGTTCATTTATAGCTTTGTTTTTTATCGCGATGTTACCAAAGTCAATTAATAACGGCTAAAAAGAGGATACTATCGTTTATATGTATAGGGTAAGTTGGACATATGTCTAGCTGTTTCATCCGCTTATGGCAATAGAAAAACTGTTTGTTAATGACAGTAGCTCAACTATCCCACATTAAAAGGATATTTAAGTTATTTCTTTATTAGTTTATACAAAATGGTAGCTTGAGAGTAAAAAACGAAGAGGCTTGCTAAAAATGATTTCACTATAGAAACATATCTGATTTTATAGTTGTAAGCGTTTCTAGTTCAGCCTCTTTTAAAGTGCAATAATTATAAATTTAGTAAGTTTGAAGCATTTTTCCATAAAATTTGTTCTTGCTCTTCAGTTGTCAAATCGAGGCTATAAAATCTCTGAAGCTCTTCCTTATGTGACCACATTGGATAGTCTGTACCGAAGAGAACTTTGTTTGTACCATGCTCTTTAATAATATATGTTGATTTCTCTTTGCTAAGAAAGGCCAGAGAACTGGAGGTGTCAAGATATAAATTTTTACCAACAAGGTACTTTATAGAGTCATCCCACATCTGATATCCACCAAGATGGGCCGCAATTACTGTAAGCTTTGGGAATTTTTTTAATACATTAGCCAATCTCTTAGGGCTTGAAGAGGTTCTTTTTTCGTCACCCATATGCATAAGAACTGGAAGCCTGCCCTCAAGTGCTTCATATATAGGCATCATAGAGGGATCATCAATATTAAAATCTTGAAAATCTGGATGTAACTTTATACCCTTTAGGCCAAGGGTTATTAATCTGTTTATTTCTGATTTCAAATTGATAAGCTCAGGATGTAAAGTGCCAAATCCAATAAAGCTTTCATTCATAGCTTGTGCATCAGCTATAAAATCATTTATTGATTCAACTTGATCTGCTCTTGTTGCCGTAGAGTGAACAATATACTTATATACATTTATTTCTTTGCCTCTATTTAGCAAATCTTCTATAGTTCCGTCTCCATACATTTGAGCACCATAATAATTTCCGGTTGCTTGTGTTGCTTTTATAGCTACTTTTGATGGAAATATGTGGGCATGGGCGTCAATTATCCTAGCTTTATTCACTGTATCACCTTCTAATTATGTAGATTTATATAAATGACGCTAAGTGTTTATTATCTTAATAAGATTTATATGTATGGGGGCGGTTGAGCGTTTCCGAAGTATTAAGTGACTTGAGGAAAACGAAGGAACTGTCTCCGTGCAGTTGGTGTAAAGTACTTAGTGCAATTTATATAGTGTTAATTAATTTTTTGCTCTATCTATTGGATTTTAACATATTGGAATTGAAAGTACAAATGTTATGAGGATGGGTTATTTGTCTGCTTGATTTGTTAAGAAGGCAAACGTTAAAAAGACGCAAATGATGTATAATTATGCTCAAAATTGCTCTTATTTACGCCTTTTTTCTTGCATTATGAAGGGCTACAAAACCTTGAAACACAGTATTATAAAGGTGGTTCACATTTATACGGTGTTTTACAGACAAGGTGGTATAAGGTATAATAACTGTATAAAAGGTAACAAAATTACCTAAAAATCACACTAGGAGGATACAAAATATGAAAAAAATTAAAGAACAGACAGTAAATTTTGGTTGTAAAAAGAGGAATACATTTAAGGCATTGTGCTTTTCAATTCTTTTCGTTCTCTCATTAGTATTATCGTCAGGCCTTAATAATGCATATGCTGCTACTAGTAGTAACTGGCAGATAGTTGCCCTCGCTCCTTTTGATCAAGTAGTGAAGCTATCTATTCCATCTACAATAGTTCCAGGTGGACGTGGATTTATGACTCCACAAAAAGTATGTGTATTAGATGCAAATGGCGGTCCAGTTATTAATACTCCAGTTACCTTTGAAGTGTCTAGCAATCCATATATTACATCTCTTATGAGAGGTTCATATTCAAGAAGTATAACAGTATATACTGACTCAAATGGTGTTGCTACAGCTGCTAATACGAATGCCGAATTTTTAGGAGAAGGGTTCCAAGTATATTCTCAGTATGGAGGACTTAAACAAACATTGCAAGTAACAGCGAAGGTAGCAGGATTAAATACGGTTACTTTTAATACAGTAGTTAAAACCTACGGATATCCGTACTAATTAAGTGTTGTTGGAACTATACATAGCTTTCTAAAATTAATATTTAAATTGAGAATAACAACCTTAAAACATGTATCTAACAGCATGCTTTTGAGGTTGTTATTTATTATAAGCTTAAAGTTTACTAATTTAAATGCGTATGAGTTATTTGTGTTCTTAAAATTTATGAGAAGCCAACGGTAAAACGCAAAATAATGGATAATTATGCTCAAGATTGCTCCTGTTTATGCCTTTTTTCTTGCATTATGAAAGGCGACAAAGCCTTGAAACGTAGTATTATCAAGGAGGTTCACATTTATACGGTGTTTTACAGATGAGGTGGTATAAGGTATAATAAATATATAAAAGGTAACAAAATTACCTAAAAATTACACTAGGAGGATACAAATATGAGAAAAATTAAAGAACAGACAGTAGTCCCTGCTTGGAAGAATAGAAATACATTTAAGGTATTCTGCTTTTCAATGCTATTCATGCTCTCATTAATATTATCGCCAAGCCTTAATGCTGCAAATGCTGCTACTAGTAGTAACTGGCAGATAATTGCCCTCGCTCCTTTTGAGCAAGTAGTGACTTTATCCAATCCAACTGCTGCAGCTCCAGGTGGACGTGGATTTATGACTCCTCAAGCAATATGTATATTAGATGAAGATGGAGGTCCTGTTATTAATACTCCAGTTACATTTGAAGTGTCCAGTAATGCTTGTATCACATCTCTTATGAGAGGTTCATACTCAAGAAGTATAACAGTATATACTGACTCAAATGGTGTTGCTAGAGCTGCTAATACTAATGCCGGATTTTTAGGAGAAGGGTTCCAGGTATATTCACAGTATTCATATATTAAGCAAACCTTGCAAGTAACAGCATCGGTACATGGGTTTAATAAGGTTACTTTTAATACAATAGTTAAAACCTATGGATATCCGTACTAATAAAAGTGTTATTGTAAGGCTATACATAGCTTTATAAAATTAATATTTAGCTTGAAAATGGAAACAACCTTAAAGCATGTTCTAATAGCATGTTTTAAGGTTGTTATTTATTATATAACGCTATTTTTCAAAATTAATTAGGATGACTAAAGTCAAATACATTATGAGAGTTTACGCTATAAGATATTAATTATTCGGAGAAATATGACTTTAAGCTGGTTTAGAAAGGAATTTTAGGGTTGTGACTCGTTCAAATCTTATTTGCTAAATTATTAAAAATGTTACAAGGGCACAAATAGTAAGCAAAAATCTTTGTGGGAACATTTTTATATTTTTCTCGTCTTAATTGATGTAATACAAAATTTGCATAAAAGGAGAAAAATATATGGCAAAATTCAAATTTTCTAAAGCACTAATTTTTGCAGGTGCAATACTTGTTACAGGATTATCGACAGTGGGGGCAGCAACAGTATATAAAACTGTAGCCGCTGTGGTAAGACCAGATATTGTTGTTAAACTGGACGACAAAGCGCTATCTTTGAAGGATGGCAATGGAAAAACTATAAATCCATTGATTGTTGGTGGGAGTACATATTTACCAGTAAGAACTATTGCAGAAGCAGTAGGCTTAGAGGTGGCTTGGGATAGTGCAAATAATACTGTAAGTCTTAGTCATTCTGAGACAGCTACAGCTATAGGTGTAAGAGGTACAGTTAAGGATATAGTACAGGGAAAAGATGGGATTACTTTCTTAGTTGAAGGTAAAAAACAAAATGATACCCGTTATGACATCGCGACTGTTACAGTAAATAGCAAAACAATATTGGAGAATGTTGATTCTTACAGTGATATAAAAGAGGGCTCAGTTGTAGAAGCAGTATTCCCCGAGTTTGTAGCAGAATCATATCCTGTTATGAGCGCTGCTGTAAAATTAACAGTAATAAGTAATGGTGAAATAGGTGTAAGAGGCACAGTTAAGGATATAGTACAAGGCAAAGACGGGATCACCTTCTTAGTGGAAGGTAAAAAACAAAATGATACTCGTTATGACATTGCATCTATTACAGTAAATAGTAAAACAATATTGGAGAATGTTGATGCTTATAGTGATATAAAAGAGGGCTCAGTTGTAGAAGTTGTAATTCCTCCGTTTGTAGTACAATCATATCCAGTTATGAGCGGTGCTGTAAAATTAACAGTAATAAGTAACGGTGAAATAGGTGTAAGAGGCACAGTTAAGGATATAGTACAAGGCAAAGACGGGATCACCTTCTTAGTGGAGGGTAAAAAACAAAATGACACCCGTTATGACATTGCATCTATTACGGTAAATAGTAAAACAATATTGGAGAATGTTGATGCTTATGGTGATATAAAAGAGGGCGCAGTTGTAGAAGTTGCAATTCCTCCGTTTGTAGTACAATCATATCCAGTTATGAGCGGTGCTGTAAAATTAACAGTAATAAGTAACGGTGAAATAGGTGTAAGAGGTACAGTTAAAAATATTGTACAGGGAAAAGACGGAATTACTTTCTTGGTAGAGGGTAAGAAAGAAAGTGATACTCGCTTCGACATAGCATCTATTACAGTGAATAGTAAAACAATATTGGAGAATATTGATTCTTACAGTGAAATAAAAGAGGGCGCAGTTGTGGAAGTAGTAATGCCAGATGCTGTAGTAAAATCCTATCCCGTTATGAGTGCTGCTGTAAAATTAAAAGTAATATAAGTAACGGTGAAATAGGAGTAAGAGGCACAGTTAAGAATATAGTACAGGGAAAAGACGGAATTACTTCTTGTTAGAGAGTAAGAAAGAAATTGATACCACTTATGATAAAGCTACTATTACAGCTAATATGAAAACAATAATAGAAAATGTAGCTTCTTTTGGTGATATAAAAGAAGGGGTAATAGTAGAAGTAAAATTAAGAGATATAGTTTCAGAACCAAATGCGCCTATAATGGGTGTTGCTAGTGTAGTAAAAGTAACTTCAAAGTAAAAAGGTAGCTGGTTAAAGCTAGAAAATTATAAAGAATATTTATCTCACATTTTTATAAAGCAAGGCAGGGCACAGAATTTTGTATTTTAATATGAAATTCTGTGCCATTTTTATTTAATTTTGTTTACGTAAGGCTAATTTAATTAATAAAAGACGAAATTTGGTAATTAATTATTTATATAAAGATAGTAAGCAATTAAAATATATATAATCAACAAAACGACTTAATATCTTGGCCTATTCATGCTAACTAAATAGCGAAATCTATTTTGTGAAGGAAGCCCATCACGCAGTTCTTTTTGGGCGAAAGCTTTGTCAAACTCTTTAGACTCTGTTGAGTCTACATGATAGACAGCATCTTCAAAGAATCTTCCAGAAATATTTGACAGTGCTCCAGGAACTAACTCTAGGGCTTGTAATGGTAATGCATACATATTGTCAGCTGTTGCAATTTTGAGGGTTTCTGCTGGTACAAAACCAAATCTGCGATAGTACTCGGGGTCTCCGTATATTAGTATTGCCTTGTACCCAAGCGCTATGGCGATATTCTTTGTAAAACTAATAAGTTTACTACCTATACCCATACTTTGAAATTCAGGTAATACAGAAACGGGCCCAAATGAGATGACTTCATGTTGTTTGTCATTGTCATCAAGTATATTTGCCTTGGTATAAACGATATTGCCAACTATTTTTCCGTCAATTTCAGCTACATAATCCAATTCCTTAATAAAACAAGGAGCATTTCTTATATTATGCAGAAGATAATGCTCATCGCAGCCAGGCAAATGTTGATTCCAAAAAGCTTCTTTTGTTAGCTCTTCAACAATTCTAAAATCCTCTGGTCGTTCCCTTCGCAATATAATTTCTAGATTACTGGTCAAGTGAGCACCTCCTAAAATATGTATATGGTTGATTATACCATTTCGCTAGAAAGAAAAGAAGATTTATATTTTTTGTGAGGAGATTTGTACTATTTAATTAAAGCCACTATTTGAAACGAATATCACATGTTTGTAAACCGTCTATATGTTCAAACAAGTCAGGTTTTATTGGAGAGTAAAGGGGATCAAGGATAAAATCAATGCCTTCTCGTCTTGCCAACTTGGCAGCAGGAACAAAGTCACTGTCACCTGAAATAAGGACTATTTGATCAACCTGCTTTTTATATGCCAAAGAGGCGATATCTAAGCCAATTTTCATATCAACACCTTTTTGATCTAGATCAAGCATGAAGTCTTCTTCTTTAAGTTCATTAAGAGCTATTGCCCCATTACAGAGCTTTTTAAGCATATCATAACGAATAGTGTAATAGGCTTGTGCATCAGCAAGTTTCCCAAGCCTTAAAGCAAATTTACGCTTCCTTTTCAATTCATCAAGAAATTCATTCATCCAGATATATAAATCAGACTTTGAAAAGTCAACTTGTAATTTTAACAATGGATGATAAAGCTTTTTATCCATAGGAGGACAGTCATAATAAAATATTCTGTACAATTCAATTTTATCTGAAATACTGTCTTGCTTCAAGTGTCGATAACAATAGTCATTCAACTCTTTTGCCCTTTCTGTTGGAGTTTTGTCCCCAAGTTTGCCCTGAGCTCTTTTGCGATAAAAGCCACCATCCACAAGTATTGCTGTTTTCATATGTAATCCTCCTAAAAATGCATCAAAAAAGTCCTAGTCTCGGCACAACCCTTATCGTGGGTGGCTTACTACTAGGACATTATTAACTGTGCAACAATGTTACACTTTTATATTATGCCCAAAAGTAGTAATTGTCAATACCTTTTATTAACATTTGCTATTTTAGCGAATAAATTTGTTTTGTTTTATAACACCAACCATATTGGTTGTATATGTATATATTCACAAAATTTATAGATGTTTAAACAAAATCTTGTCTTTAGCACTAGTTTAAAGATAATTTTAACATATTTTGAAGGATAAGTACAAAATGTGAAGAAATATATATATAATTTAAGTGTGGAGGGGTTTTATGTACGAATACATAATAGAACCAAAAGTAGATAATACTCAAGAATTTATTGAGATAGCAAATGATTTTGCAAACCCTTTAGAATTAGTAAGGGAAGCAATAAGTAATTCTTTTGATGCTAAAATTGCTGGGAAATCACTGAATATGAGAATTATATTTGATGTTATTAATGTTAAAGGTAAAAATACATTGCAAATAAAAATATCTGATAATGGTAAAGGTATGAGCAAAACAGAACTACAAGCTTTTTTTGACTTAGGTAATTCAACAAAAAGAGACAATCCTTTAACTATAGGAGAAAAGGGTCATGGAACAAAAGTTTTTTTCAATAGTTCTCATATAAAAGTTGTTACATGTAAAGAAGGGCAAAAACTTATAGCGGAGATGGAAGAACCATATGCTACATTGTTTGATAGAAAGATTCCACAAGTCAAAGTAATTGAGGAATCGTGCCCTAAGCTTGAGTCAGGTACAGAAATTACAATTCTTGGGTATAACAATAATCAAAAGGCTAAATTTACTCAGGAGATATTGAAAGATTATATTCTTTGGAATACAAAGTTTGGATCTGTAGAAATGATTTTTGGAAATACTATTAACCAAAATGATGCTATTTTATTGAAAGCACTAAACAGACAAGAAGAAGAAAAGATACGTTTTGGACATGTTTTCCCACTACCTTCAGAACCTATTGAAAAGTTATTCGAAAAACATTTGACCAAAGCACCTGATTATTATTGTAAGAAAATAATTAAAACTGGTAATTTGAAGAATTCGCCTGAGATAAGTTTTCAAGCGATATTTTCAATTGAAGGTAATAAAGTAAAACAAAGCTATAATGAAATGCTTAGAAGACCAGGCTATGCGGCACCAGAAGGTGCATATACAGTTCAAGATAGATATGGAATTTACTTGTGTAAGGACTTTATTCCAATAACAGAGAAAAATAAATGGATTACATATAAAGGTTCAGAATATACAAAATTCCATGCATTCATAAATTGTCAAGGACTAAGGCTTACAGCTAATAGAGGTTCTGTAGATAATACACCTATAGAAATTCTTTCGGATATAGAAAATGAAGTTAAAAGAATGTATGAAGAAATAGTTGAGGGCGATGACTGGAGAAACTTGACTTGGCTGGAAGATGAGGCTGAGGCATACAGAACAACAGAAAAAGAAAAAAAGGATTTCAATTGGAGAATTGAAAAGATAAAGAAAGCTAATATATGTGAATATAAAGGAATTACTTTGATAAAACCAGAAAGAGAGAGTGGAGTATATTCTTTGGTTTTACAATTATTAACCTTGGATTCTTCAATTTTTCCTTTTACTATTATTGATTATGACACTTATTCTGGAATAGATGTTATTGTAAAAGGTACCAGTGATATACCAATTCACAATTCAAAGTTATTTTATGTTGAATTCAAGTATTTTCTTAGTAACAGATTTAACCATTCCTTTGAAAATCTTCACAGCATTATTTGCTGGGATGTTGAAATGGCTAATGATGAAATTGTTTTAGATATTAATAAAGAAGAAAGAAAAATGCAGATCGTTCCCCCAAGAGATGAACAAGACTATACAAGATACTATTTAGATAATCCGAGAAAGGCTCACAAAATTGAGGTTTATGTTTTAAAGGACTATCTGAAGCAGAAGTTAAACCTTGAATTTAGACCTCGTCCTAGTAAGAGCATTGTTTAAATATAAGCAGGATTGATTAAAGTTATTAAATTCTAGGAGAGAGTATAATGGGTTTTGATAAAAATGTGAGAGAAGATGCGTTAGTTGCTTCAGCACGGTGTTGCTGTATATGTCATGAATTTAAGGGCATAAAAGTTGAAGTTCATCATATTATACCGAGGGAGCAAGGAGGAACTGATGATTATGGCAATGCAATACCTTTATGTTTTGATTGTCATGCAGATGCAGGACATTATCACGCTAAACATCCAAAAGGCTCAAAATATGCCCCTTCTGAATTAAGAAAGCATCGTGATGTTTGGTTCAAAATAGTTGCAGAAGGAAAGACTGTTTCTAACCAGTTATCTTCAGAAAATATAATATGCCAATATATAATAACAAATGACATCAAATCAGTAGAAGATATAAGAAATAGCAATATCAAAATAGGTTATTTTTCAAATATCTTATATTATCAACCAGAAATACTAAAAGAAGATATTGAGTACTTTTTATCTGGAGAAGGATATAAATTTGTTGAAGGAATTACTTTTGAAAATGAAGAAGAATACCTTTTAAAGAATCCAGATGCTAAAAGGATTGAAGATGATGTATCGTATTATCAATATGAGAGACCATTTAGTGATAATGAATTAAAAAAGGTTGATAACTTTATTTATAAAGCATTAAGGCAAAATGGTTATGATATAAATCTAATAGCACAGAGAAGAGGTTATTATGACTGTTGTGGGGGAACATTTGTTGAAACTGTAGAGGTTGCAGAATTATACATGTGCTTTTTATCGGTATACAATGTTGCAGAGAGTTTTATTCAGCTTGATGAGTTGGAAATATCAACTCTATACGGGGAAGATAAGATTAAATTTCCAAAAGTAATGGTTCAGCCAAAAGCTACAGTATTAATGCCAATTTCAATTATTGCTGAGCCACTAAACAGGATAATATACAAAAAATTGAGTAGTGAAACCAATATGTTAAGTCCATATGAGGTTCAAGAGTTTAATAGAGTTAGTTTAATTACTTCTGAATCATCTAAAAAAAGTATACTCCCAATCGGCAATACTATTGTCCCTTATGCTATAAAATACTTTAAAGATTGTAAAGCTTACTATAATAATATACATAGCTTTGATTTTAACAATATGTATAAGATTGACAGACATTTTCAAGTAGGCTCTTGTCCACATGTTTTTTATATAGATGTGCAAGGTAATCTGAAATATATTAGTGAGATATTTTGTAAAGCATATGGTTTATGCAGTATGGAGAGTGTAACAATTCCATATGATGCTGATAAAATTATCATTGCTGAATTGGAATATGAAACTACCTTTATAAAATCTGTTTATGCTGATAAAGATAAAATTTTTTGTCAGTTAGTATTAAATAAAGACGAATTTATTGAGGTTAATGTAACAGGTAAATCATTATTACTCGTTGAAGGATATTATCTATCTGCAATAAATCCGGAAAAATATCAACAAAAAATTGATAAAAACAAAATTGTTAAGATTTTTGAATTTAACTACAGGAATCATAATCCAAAGAATTATACGAGATTAGCAAAACAAACCATACAATATAATAGTATCAGTGTTGATTGTAGCACAATACAAGAGAATATAGGAAACGAGGGTTGAAAAATAATGGGAAAAATATTCAAACCAATTGTTATTCTTATTTTTGTATGCATTATTGTTCTTTTTTTGATATTTTGTATTTTTATATGGAAACCATTTTCTTTTCCGATGGGTGTCAATCTTCATGAGGCAAATTGGCTTGATTTTTGGGGTAACTTTTTGGGGTTTATTGGAACTTCAGCATTAGGCTTATTAGCTTTATGGCAAAATGAAAGGTTTAAAAAAGAAAACGATAATGCTAATGCTCGACTTGAAGTTGCTAATCAAAGAGCTTATGAGTTAAATAAAGAACTTTTAAAACTTCAGAAGCAAAATCATCTGTCAGTTATACGCGTTGAAAATGGCAGAGAATTAAAAGTGTATGCGAAGGATAAAGGCAGTAAATTTATAAATAAATTGAATGAAAAGAATACAATTTTATGCCATGTAAGTTTTACCCCGAAATGTCCTGAAGAGAATGATTATGTATTGTTTGAAATATATATAAAAAACATAACTAATAATTTTGTAAAACATATTGAACTTGAAGCGTTTGAATTGAAATCTGAGTTCAAAGATAAAGGTTACAGAACATCACGATGTAATGGGGATGCAGATACATTAATTGCACCGTTTGAGACATATAAACTATTATTTATAATAGCAAATTTAAATACAAAGGTAAAAGAACAGTCTATAAATGAATATTTAGAAAATATGTTTGATTTCAAATTTACAGTCTCACTGACAAATCTTTATGGAGATATAACAAAAATAAAATTTGATTTATTTGCTGAGTGTGGTTTTGAAGATGAAGAAGATGTTTTTATATACGCTCTATCATGTAATACAGTTGAAATAAGTATAGAAGAAAATAGCTAAATTAATAAATGGAATTTATCTTTGCTTTGTTGCCCAACCAGCCAACAATGGACAACGAAATATTAAACAAAATAAAAAAGAGAAAGCCTACAACCATTACAGTTGTAGGCTTTCTTTGGTGCGCTCGACACGATTCGAACGTGCGACCTGCGGTTTAGGAAACCGTTCAAAGGTTTCAATCTCCACAATCCTTGATATCACTGAATGACAACTTTACTTATATTAAATGGAACAACGGATTACTATCTTTTTTAAAAAGTTTAATTAATTTCTTGAAGTTATTTTCTTAATAATGTCATGATATATTCTTTCTAAGCACATTTTTTCATCTATATCTGTAACTAAACTATCTACCTTATTTAATGCTTCTATTAATGTTATTGTGTTACTTATTAGGTTTTTATCATATAAATCTTTAATATTTTTTTTAGTTTCTGCTTTGAAGTTTCTAGAATATATTATCTGATTATATAAATAATAAATTGCATCTTCTGATAACCTATTTATATTACTTAGTTCAATAATAAAACTCATCATTGTTTCTTGCAACTCTCTTAGTTTAAACATATTACCTAGTTTAGATTCTAACTTATCTATACCTGTTATATGGTTTAAACTGAATACAGAGTCTTTTAAATCTGGAATTGCTGAGAACCCCAAATTATTTTCTAAGTCAATAATTCTGTATCTTATCTCAAAAGAGAAGGTACTATCTCGTACTTCACTATTAGATATAATTACTCCAAAAAAAACTTTCCCTAAATTAGGTATATTCACAGGTGTTTCTTGTTCAAGAATTACTTTTAATGATGAGTCACTTAAATAAGCTTCCGATAAAGAATATGTTAAATCGTAGTGCTTAGCAAACTTATGTAATGAGAGTAAAGAGAGGTATAAAGCGAGGTTATTATCATAGTTATTATATTTATTGGAGGTAAGTCCCCTTAGAAAGAGTTCATCATTCTTCATTATAAGTCTATATTGCTTCTCATCTTCTTTGCGAAGTCCTATAAGTTCATTAACATTTTCTCTTACAATATCATTGTAACCTTCCTTTATACAAAATGTTGCATATTTACCCATTCGAAAATGTTCTTCAAAAAAATCATATGTAAAATCATATACTCCCTTAGCAGAAAGGTTATCTTTTTTAAAATTTAGAATTACTTCATCCTTATCTGAAAGGCCAATATATTCAATATTATCCAGTTTTTCTATAATATCAATTTTTTCAGCGTATATTTCATTGAATTTATCTACTAAAGCTTTTGTACCTTTTATTTTTAAACTTTCAGAAGTATCTCCAAAGAAATTTATTGGGAACTTCTCAATAATCTGCACATCTAGTTCCTTATCTTGTCTAACAAAATATTTTAAATCTTCTAATTTTGCGGGTTCTTCGCTTATACTGTCCCGATACAATCTAGCAGAGTATAAATAATCAAACATTAACACCCCTCCGTCCATATGAGCTGACATAAAAATACATCTTTAATCATATTATGAATTAAATACCAAATATGATTATATCGCAAAATTCTTCTAAAGTCTACCTTTTCTAGTATTTCGATGTGATTTTCTAATAATTTCTCATTTTTGTGACTTTACTAATATTATTCGTGACTATATCATGAAATACAAAAGATGACATATAAACACCAGTGTTCATACGTTGTAACTTATAGTTTCTTTTGAAGAGATGTTTCATATTGTACGATTAACTTATCTAAAGTTGGTCGTGTAATTTTTAATTCCTTTGCAAGCTGAATTTTGGTTATTTCTCTACTCATATATCTTTCATAATATTTACCGAAATCTTTAATTTGTACTTCTTTTCTACCCTTAAACTTCCCCTCTTTTTTTGCAATTGCAATACCTTCACGCTGACGTTCTAAAAGATTCTGTCTTTCAAATTCATTTATAGCACCTATCATAGTAAGCATAAGCTTCCCAGTTGGAGTAGAGGTATCTATACTTTCTTTATTACTTACAAAATGTATTCCTTTAGCTTGCATTTTTTCAACTAAATCCAGTAAGTCCTTTGTACTTCTTGCAAGCCTTGAAAAATCATGTATAAATATAGTATCACCTTCTCTTGCATAATCTAGCATTGCCTTTAATTGTGGTCTATTTGTATCTTTGGCAGATACTTTTTCTGTAAACCATTTATCTATATTGTACTTTTTTAATCCCTCTATTTGCCTTGCTTCATTCTGTTCAATTGTTGATACTCTTACATATGCTATATTCATAAATAGCCACTCCTTTAAATTTGGTTTATAGGTTTAGTATAAGCTTGTGTAAATTTTAAGTCAATAACTATTTATACACTTTGTAAATTAAGTGCTTATAGTGACTTTATATTTACACAACTTAGCTATTTCAGTTTGTTAAAATAAAGTCTACTCTAATTTTACACCATTTAATTATGTTCTTTTTTATTTGATAACAAGTATAGTAAATGTTACAATTAGTAGTAAATATTTGAAGTGCAAAGAAAACTGTTCTATTAGACTTTAATGAACAATCTACTTTACAAAAGTCTAGAAGAGAGAAAATGTACAAATATTAGAGGAGTGATAAAGTGGCTGTGATTGAATTATTTTCAAAGAGGCAAAAGAAATTAAATGGAGAAGCACCAGATGTATATATTTATGATAAAATACCAAAACAGTTTCGTGTACAGGTTATCCACATTATTTTTGATGCAATTGGGAATCCTTCTGAGATTTATAATGAATCAATAAATGAAGTATACAGAACTATACATAAGGCTTTATGCAGAGAATATGGATTATTTAAATTACAAAAGGATGCATCTTCTGACTGCGAAGCAATATCTAACTTTATGCTTAATGCTGATGCTGTAGAAAAAGTATTAGATGTTATTGAATTAACCTTTAGGCTTATTAAGAATTATGTTAGTGAAAATGTCTATCGTTTTCATAATTGTGTTAAAATGAACGCTGACGATGCCATTGAAGAACTAAACTCAAGATTTAATGAACATGCAATAGGATACAGATTTGAATCTAGTGAAATAATTCGTATTGATTCTACTTTTATACATGCAGAGGTAACAAAACCAGTGTTGAATCTCTTAAGCGATAAAAAGTATACTGGTTCAAATGAAGAGTTTCTTAAAGCACATGAACATTACAGACATGGACGAAATAAGGAATGCTTAAATGAATGTCTTAAGGCTTTTGAAAGTACAATGAAAACAATTTGTGATAAGCATAAATGGTCTTACAATGCAGGTGATACATCTAAAAAATTAATAGAGATATGTTTACAGAATAATCTTATTCCATCATATATGCAAAATCAATTTGCATCCATAAGGTCTTTGCTAGAAAGTGGAACTCCTACTATACGCAATAAGCTAGGTGGGCATGGGCAGGGTTCTGAATCAGTTATAGTTAACGATTATTTGGCTAGTTATGCATTGAATTTAACAGCTTCAAATATTATGTTTTTAATAAATGCAGATAAGACTTTCAGATAATAAAAGCGCTGTGGAAATAGGGCACTTGAGATTATATTAATGCAGATTACTAAATAAAGTAAATTACAAGCAATTGTAAATAATGGTTTTAGGATATTACCAATATATTTTGGAGGAATTATTATGCTTGAAATTTCATCTTTGTCCAACCCAATAACAAATCTTATAAATACTATTAACCAGAGAAATATAAGGGATTTTATCATAATAGTTCTCTCTAATTTTAGGCACTTAATTAATACGAAATGAGGTTGTGTTGATAATCTCTGATTGTATTCTTTTATGCTAGGCAGGGGGTAGTTTACTCCATCAAAAAAAGAATAACCATTCTATGTAGGGTGGGGGTAGTCAACAATTACCCTTCTGCATGGTTATTCTTCGTATGAGATTTTTCAAAATATTTATTTGTCCAAACTTTTATAAGTATGAACGACTGATAAATGCATTCAACTATAGTAGGCTTACAAGCAGGTGTATGGAATACTCGTTCGTTTGTGTGCCTAGCAGTTATCAAAATATCTAATACACCTATAAAACGGCATTCATTTAACTTATTTTGATGCTAAGCAACGGTAATTTGTACGTATGACTGATTATAATTTTTATCTCCAACCTTTTACAAGATAGATACATAATGTATCAGTATTCTTGTTAGAGCTGATTTTACCTTTTATTATCATATACAAGGAATCTTAGTATACCTTGACGGCTTCAATATTGTTATAATCTATACCATTATGATATTGTATTGCTTTAGTATATGTTTACCCTATCAGTACCCTTCTTCTCATATGTATTAATGTAATCATGTAAAAGTACTTATATGAGATACTATATATAATATTCCCCCAACCGACCACAACATATTAATCCGAAGGAATCAGAAAATTTGCCCCAATTTTAAAAATATTTAAATATTCCTCAGAAACCCTTGTTGCTGTAAGAAAAAATTTTATAAACCGATTAGTAAGAATATCATTAACGAAGAATATGAACACGGTGTTCATATTGTAATTACTAGCGTAGCATTGCCGAAGATATTGAGTATATAAAGTGAAAAATAAAGCCGTAGAGTAAGTTTCTTATCCAATATTCCATGAGTTCTTTTCTCATATATGGCTGTATGCGTTAAATATTTCCATAAATGTTTTTATCTTCTACATGTCTTCTTAAAAAATTATATTCATATTTAGGGGTTGCAAAAGTAGTCCCCTATCCCCTATTGTTTTGAAAAGGTTAATTATAAGTCAACGGCAGTATCCAAAAAGGGTACTGCTTTTTATTTTAGCCTTAAGTTAATCAAAATTAAAAAAGAAAGGATGATTCTATGAATGAAATTTTGAGAAAGCAAGTGAATGAATTTATTAAAGAAAATGGAGTGATAGCCAAGCATATTGCAAAGAAGATTAATATTAGTCCTGCTATGCTTTGCTACTTCCGTCATGGAAAAAAGAGTCTAGGCACTAAGAACGCCAAGAAACTTCAAGAGTTTTTAGCAAAATACTCAATGAGAGGATGTGATTGAATATGAAATATAGAAAGCCTACTTGTGATTGCGGAAATGAACTTTTTCTTTCTAATGTTATAACATGTAACCGAACAATCAATGGTGATGGGTATGTATCTGATATGTCTTGTCTTGATGATATTCATAGCATTACAGGTACTTTAACTTGTCCTAAGTGTGGCAATACATATGATGTCTATTCTGATGAAAAAGACAGGATATCAAAAGGCAAGATTTTGAGTAAGTAACTTTACTCAGTAATAACTTAGTGAATCATAGAAGTAAGGATAGGATTGAATCTTATCCTTATTTTTTATGTCTATAAGATACTGATAAGTATAACCGAGAATAAACCCATTCTAAGCCTCTGTTTTTATTGTGGAATGTAATCATACATACCCTTTGCAAACAAGGGATTCTAAGCAACATACAAAATAAGCTAATTACTCTGTAATCCTTGGTATTTATATGCTTGAAGACATAGACAGGAAATTTATAATCCCCATTTTTTAAAGGTTAAAGGTAGGTGAATATAATATGAAGTTAAGTGAAAAACAAAAAGTTGAAATGTCTTTTTTCCTAACAAAAGAAGGAAAGACAAAGTATTTTCCTAAGTGTTCCAAATGCATACACAAGTGCAAACAATCGTTCAGATGCACAGATGTGATATGTAAAAAATATAAGCGTGCTTAATATGGTGGGGTTTAACTATTAAAGACAGGAATTAATAAAGTTTACTATAGCATTCAATCGGAGAGGCTAATTACTTCTCCTTTTTAATGCTTACAAAAGGAGGTATACTAATATGAAGAACAAAACTAAAAAAGCATTTATATTCTCACAGAGACTTGCTGGATATCTCATGCATGAAGGATTTGTATTGCTAGACATGATAGAAGATAAGGCAGGCAGTGGAAGAAATATTTTCGTCTTTAATGAGACTGAATCATTATGCAATGCTATGGCAGATTACAAAATGGGTAGGTGACAATACTATGAGTACAAATGTGTCAGTTCAAAATGTTAGTTTAGATGAGTATTTAGCAAGCAATACCAAACTTTGGAGAAAAATTGGTGAACTTTTGTCAAACGAAGAATTTATTCTTCAGATACCCAATAAAATATTTGACTATATTAATGAAAATGCGGTGATTGTTGAAGCTGTATACAAAACTAACATTGATATCAGTTCAAGTAATAAAGCATTACTTTTCGCATACTGGTGTGTAACAAAAATAATGAATAACATTCGAAATAATAGTAAACAACCAAAAGTTCCAGAATTAAAGCAAATATTACGCTACAGTCCAACTAACTGTTTAATTGATAAATTTATTAAAAAGGATGGCATTGCAGACCAAATGGGATTAACATCAAGGGATGGCAACAAAAGAGTAGTTGATTTCGGAAAGTATACACGCGCAGGAAATTACTACCAGATTTCTGCTAAAGATGTACATTCAATATTGTATCTGTGCAATGACTGCAAAGGATTATACCTATTTTGCTATATCCTTTATAGATGGAAACTTAGCAAATATCACAAAAGAGATGAATATGTTGAAATAGAAAACAGTGCCTTCAAAAAAACTCTTGCAATGGATGATGAAACTGTATCTTATTACGTTAATATCTTAGTGGAGAATGGATTTATTGAAAAAATAAGCGGTACTAAGAACCCTGTATTTGGTGGTGAGTTTGGAGAAAAAACTAAAAACTCATCGAACAAATACCGAATTCTTAAGTTTATCAATTACTAACTATAAAAAATCGACGTTGTTTTCCAATAGCATTGGAAAATGACGTCAAGATAGGAGAACATGAGGAACGAATGTTCGAGTATCTAACTTATAAATAGTTAGTATTATATACTGGCGGTTTTCTTATGGCTTTTTAAAATGGTATGCGAAATACTTATTGTTTTTTAGAATTGAGTATGCCATTTTCTTATGGTTTCCTTGAAATCACAAAATAATTAATTTTTATAAGCAGTCATTTATTTGACTGTTTTTTTACGTTCAAATTTACAAACGAAAGGATGAAAGATATGTACAACAATTATAAAAAAGATTTAGAATATGGGCAAATGAAGGAAAGGGTAACACTTAATGTTATGAGAGAAGTATATGGGTTAGAAGGAATCAGCGATAATGAATCTAACAAACATGATATTGTGCTTAACAATTCATGTATTTGTGAGGTTAAAGCAGATAAGTACATAAAAGGAACAAGGAATATATGGCTTGAATATTGCGGAAATATCCAACAAGACCACGAAGGCTGGTTGATTTACTCTGATTGCCAGTTGCTTGCTTATCATGTGGTAGAACCTTCTGAACCTTATAGAACCATCAAAATTTTATTTCTTGATTTTAGAGGTCTTAAACATTATGTGGAGAATGAGTATTTTGATGGTGACTTTAGTAATCCTGAATCAATGTTTGCAAATACTGCTATGAAAAAGAATGCAAAAGCAATCTTAATTCCACCAAATGAATTTCAGCAATTTGTGATATGTGTTTATTCAACTTTGGAGAAGAGGGAAATCTATATAAACCCTAGTTATTCTTCACTAAAAGATTTCACTGAGTCTATAGCGAAGGTGTGTCCTTTATCTGCATAAGATATGTAACCTTGAAATTAACGGCTTCCAACGACAATACTGACTATGTTAGAAGCCGTTAATATACATTTTAATATTTTCCCATTCTCAATAACTATTTCATTTTAATCTTTGTACTGCTATTGCTAAGTGATTCTAAAGGATTATACTTATCAAATGATTCTTGCAAGTCATAGACACCAAAGTCTTTCAGATACTGCTGTGTTACTTTTATATCTTCGTGTCCTAGTATCTTTTGTAAGCGGAATATATCTCCATTGTTAATAATCCAATGCTTTGCAAATGTATGTCTGAACATATGGCAACTTGTTTTAGTTACGTCTCTGGAACGATTATACTTTGCAACAGCATGAATCAAGCCATCTCTTTCGATTTTATCGCCATTCTGAGAACAGATAAGGTAGTCGTCTGGTAATCCTCTCCTGTATTGCAGATAGAGTTGTAATACCTCATTGAGAGTCTTTGTGATAGGTACAAGTAATTGCTTTCTACCTTTGGTTTTGGTGAATCTAATCAAACATTCATCAAACAGAACATCTTTGATTTTTACTTCTTTTAAACTCCCTATTCTACAACCTGTTCCAACAAAAATGTTTATAGCTGTCCATGTCCTAAGTTCTGTGAACTGGCACTTTTTGATGTTTGGCTTAGTAAGTAATAATTTTAATTCTGAATCTGAATAAGTCCCTTTAATGGTTGCATCGGATTTGAGAAGCTGAATTTTGAAAGGTTCAATGTATCCCATATCTATACAGTGGTATGTAAAGGTTCGTATTCCTCTCAGCCTAGTGTTTACTGAAATGTCTTTCATTGTACTTTTCAAATCTAGTATTAGTTCTTGTATTGCTTGGGGATTTAGAGATGAAATGCTATCATCTGGACTTAGAACCTTGCACAAGTACTTAAAAGACTCATAGTGATAGAAGATTGTGTGTTCAGAAAGATTCTTTATTTGGCACTTTCTGATGAAGCTATCAAATGCTTGTTGGACACTTAACGTACCTTTTTGTGAGTTCATTTTGATTTTTGGCATGACCATCGGTCTCCTTTATTTTTTATTTAGAAACCGTTGTCCAACTCAAGTATAAATAAACATAAAAAACCCCTGTAATCCAGTGATTACAAGGGTATGGTGCGCTCGACACGATTCGAACGTGCGACCTGCGGTTTAGGAAACCGACGCTCTATCCTACTGAGCTACGAACGCATTAGTATAATTTTTAATATTTTGAAGTTTATCAAGTGAAATAAACAACTATGCCATTATACTAAATATTTTTGATGATTTCAAGTAGATTTATTCAATAAAGCACCAATTGTAGTTAGAATAAATACAAATTTCCCAAATTAACTCAATTATTTCAGCCTAAAAAATTGGAGTTGTTCACCTTATCACTGGAAGTTGAGTAAGATAAGGAATACTCTCAAAAAGGTTAATAACTTTAATTAAATCAATTACGGTTCAAGACGGTTCAGGCCTTCTCCTGATATGTTATGGGTTTTTAGGAGAATAATGCTCTTAGCGCAACTTGGGTCTGGCTGAAACCCCTCTCTATCATCCGACAGCACCAGGTTTCAGCCAATAATAATTTAAATTTAGTATCTTTTATGTTTAAATCATGTAACTATTAATAATCCAAAACATATAAAAAACAAAACCTAGCTCCCTGTATATAAACTTATTAAGTAGAATCCCAAACCAGCCAGAGCAAGGATAGCGATTACCAAGGCTGTAACCTTCCAAGGAGATAGTGGAGATTTGCCATCGACTTTACCAGTTTGTCCATTAATCATGTAGCCATATGTTTTTTCTTTGTACTTGAAGGAAGAAAACCATAAAGGTAGTAAAATATGCTTATATTTCTTGCTGCTGTAAGATGTCTTAAACCTTATATTTTTAACTTCATCAGCATGGATCTGTGATCTTATTCCATCTTCAATTTGATGGGAAAGCCTTTCCTTTGCTGTCTCCCAACCTGTCTTTAAATCAACAGAATATCGCTCTGCTTTGAAGCCGGATAAGAACTCTGATTTATAAGGTGTTAATTCCTTTAAATCGTAGGGCTGAATACCTGCCATCATGTCATCATCTATATGAAGTGAAGAATCTACAATATAGTCTCTGAAGTCTTTTAAATATTGCCCAGACACAGGATACCATCTTGTTCTTCGTTCCTGATGGGGTACTTGCTCAGTTTTACCATTACGTGTTTCAGTTTTGTAAACAGTAACGTAATAGTATTCTCCTGCCATTGCAGTGTAAAAGGAGCTAGTATCAGAATCAAAACACCAGCAGGGTACGTACATTCCCGTTAGCTGGACATACTGGCTATTTACGCCCTTTTTTAACTTAGTAGGAGCAAGCCATTTTCCTTTTAGCCACTTCTTATATTGAGCAATAGCAGTATCCTCTGTTATTTTAAAAGGGATTAAACTTTCAGGCATTATGCCGTTTGTAATAACTTCCTCTTGTATGTTGCTATTACCGCAGAATGGACATTTATCAGCAACTATATATGCATCAAATACAGTTGAAGCACCGCAGTTTTTGCATTTAACACTATGCCTCTCTTCACCCCAAACCTGTGGTTCAAGCTCATTGTCATTGTCAAAACCATAAGCAGTGGGATCTTGTTTATTATCATCAAAGTTAATAATATTTTTGCAATATTCACACTGCAAACTTTGTCCTTGAGGGTCAAAAACCATAACACCACCACAGGATGGGCATTTAAAAGAGGTTGATGCGGTTGAAGGTGCTTCATCAGCATTAAAATCAGACTGTGATTTATTTACCTTTGTATCATTCATAAATTTTGTCTCCATATCAGAGTATTCATAATTTTGTTAGTTAAATTCTCAGAGTTATGTTTAGCGAGCTTATGCCTCAAACCTAAACTATTGGGTTTTAACTGATATTAATCAATTGGTTAATAGCCAATATACCCTAGTTAAAGTTATATCAACCCGTTAGCTATAGTTATTGTATTACTAAGCATTTCTATAATTCTAAATTGCTATTTCGCCAGAAATAACTTCTAGAATGGGTAAGCTACCATATTATTAATATTCAACTATTGCAGTTGAAAATTGTAGGTGTAGGAGAATTATCAATAAAAAGTTGGGTTAGAAGTAATTGCATGAATAGTTCAAATGCAATTATTTTTGTAATAAACCTTGATAAGTCCCTGCACTGATATACTTTTATGTGCGAAAGTCAATTAAGCTAAAAATACCTAGAGCTAACTGTAATACGCAGGTGCTACTGTTTTTGACCACATTCCTGGCAGAATTTACTGTTAGCAGGAAGCTCATTTCCACAGCTGGAGCATTTAATTATAGCTGGAGCTACTTTTGTGCCACATTCCAAACAGAATTTCGCCTGCTCAGGCATCGACGCACCGCAATTAGAACACTTGATTTTCGCAGGCGTAGCTGCTGGTGTAGTCTCAGGCTGCTTTTGTGTTGAAAAAGCCTCCGCGAAAACATTTCCTATTCCCATTCCTGCTCCCATACCAGCTCCGACACCTGCCATTCCACCTGGATTCTGAGCGGCATCACGGATAGATTCAGCAGCCTGATAGCGAGTGTATTGATTTAGGCTATCACCTATTATTCCCATAGAGGTGCGCTTATCAAGAACCTTCTCAACTTCTTCTGGAAGAGATATATTTTCAATAACTATTGACTCCAAGGATAGTCCTAGTTTCTTAAAGCTTTCCTCTAATTTCTTCTTTGACATGGAAGCAATTTCATCGTACTTTGAGGACAAATC
>JAEZIB010000051.1 GCA_023416275.1 Bacillota bacterium
CCTGCACCTATAGCAACATTTTTAGCTGTTTCTTTTTTGGATGATTTCTTCTTCTGAAATAAATCTTTTAAGTTCATTTTTACGACCTCCTCAAAAATTAGTACCAAATCAATAACTTTTCTCTGAAAGAAATTGATTTATGAATTGAATAACAAACTTCATTTTACAATATTTACTAAATACATATATACAATTATTATACGTCTTTTATTTTAAAATTGATAGACATATTAGAAACTTATTTCAAAAAATATTAGGTTCTTCAAAATAAATTAGCACAACAAGTTAAGTTAGAATAATACTCTTCATATATTAATATAATTAAAACTGTGTTAATAACAGCTATATTGTGTGATTATACAAATTCTGTTAAACTATAACTATTAGTTTGGTTAGCAATAACCCCTTTTATTAATATTCTTAATTGATATAATAGAAGTTGGTTATAATTTAGCTATCGTCTCTTCGACAATAGCAATTAATTTTTTTACATACTTATTAATATTAGTATTGTGCCTGAAAACCGAGTACAAAACTATAATTACACAAATCAATATTTAGGAGGTAATGGATTGAATAATACTATAAATGTTTTGTTTGCTTCTTCCGAAGTATTTCCTTTTGCGAAAACAGGAGGCCTTGGGGATGTGGCTGGTTCACTGCCAAAAGCAATTTCTAAGCTAGGTACCGACATAAGAGTAGTAATGCCCAATTATGGCTGCATAGCTAAGCATTTCAAAGATTCAATGGAATATTTAGGATATATATATATCGATCTTTCATGGAGACATCAATATTGTGGTGTTTATAAGCTCATTCATGATGAAATTACTTACTATTTTTTAGACAATGAATACTATTTTAACAGAGCTGAGTTATATGGAGATTTTGACCAAGCAGAGCAATTCACATTTTTTAGTAAAGCTATTATTGAAATGCTGCCCCTTATTGGTTTCAAACCAGATATCATTCACTGTAATGACTGGCAAACAGGAGTTGTAAGCTTACTATTAAAAGCAAACTATCGTTATATACCATTTTATAGCAATATCAAAACAGTATTTACAATTCACAATTTAAAATATCAGGGCGTATTCCCAAACGAGGTAATTCCAAACATGCTTGGGATAGGTTGGGAATATTTCACTCCTTATGGAATTGAATTTTATAACAATGTAAATTATATGAAGGCAGGTTTGGTATATTCTGATTCAATTAGCACAGTTAGCCCAAGCTACGCACAGGAGATTAAAAACAGCTTTTATGGAGAAAATTTAAATTCTCTATTAATACATCGTTCAAATGATTTATATGGCATTTTAAATGGGATTGACTACGAAAAAAATAATCCTGAAACTGATAATAGACTTTATGCAAACTATTCGGCTGATAATTTATCAAACAAATATGAAAACAGACGTCAGCTTCAAAAAGAGCTTGACTTGCCCGTAAGGCCAGATGTGCCAATTATTAGTATAATATCCAGACTAACTGCCCAAAAGGGATTTGATCTTATAGAATGTGTACTTGAAGAAATTTTGCAAATGGACATTCAATTAATTGTTTTAGGAAAAGGTGAGGAGCATTATAAATGGGTTTTTGAAAATGCTGCATATTGGCACAAGGAAAAAGTTTCCGCCAACATAACCTTTAGTGACACATTGGCTCAGAGAATTTATGCTGGATCTGATATGTTCTTAATGCCATCACTATTTGAGCCATGCGGTCTTGGTCAAATTTTCAGTTTCAGATATGGTTGTGTTCCAATAGTTCGTGAGACTGGTGGCTTAAATGATACTGTTTTGTCTTACAATGAAAAAAACGGTGAAGGAAATGGTTTTACATTTGCAAACTACAATGCCCATGATATGCTTAATACCATTAGGCGAGCAGTAGACATCTATAACAATAGAAAAGATGTATGGAATTTGCTGATTCAAAGAGGTATGCGAGCCGACTTCAGTTGGCATAAATCAGCACAAGCATACCTGGAAATGTACCGCAAAACATTGGCTAAAAAATAGCCCGTTAAAAATAAGAGCATCTCGCAAAAAGTAAAAAAATGCGGGAAGCTCTTATTTTTGAATATAATAATTTATACTTCTAATATGGGGATAGTTGAGATAATTACAGTAATACAGGTGAAGTTTATAAATGCATTCCAGAAAAGCTACAGGAATTGGCATACTTATTAGGACAAACCTTAATACAAATCCCACACACAGAACCTCGTCCTATATGCTTAAACTTTTGGTTCATATACTCAGAACAGGCTTTTGCATCAATTATCTGACTTCGCTCTGAGTCAACTGTCCACTCTTTCCCTGTCAAGGCCAGTGCTGGACATGAGCTTACACATTTATTGCATGCACCACATTGGCTTTTCATTATTGCATTATCACACGCAACCTCAAAATCTGTCAGCACAGTTCCAAGCCTAACTCTAGGACCATATTCCTTGTGAATAAAAAGTCCATTTTTCCCAATCCACCCTAGCCCTGCTAAAACAGCTCCCGTTTTATGGGGAAATATTCCACTGTATGGAACTTTTGATGTGGGTATGCTTTGTGAAGCAGCTATTGAGTAGGCATTATATCCCTTTTGATTTATCGCAAGCACAATCCTCAGCGAAAGCTGGTCTATCATGGTATTCACAGAACGATAATGATTAAAGTAGGTAAAAGTAGGTTTATCCTCTATTTCATCAATTATTGCATCAGATAATCTTATTCCAAAGGTTATTGCATACTGATACTTTTTCAATTCATCTGGCAGAAAATCCACAACCTTTGACGTTCCCACAAATGATGCTCCAAGCCCTAATATAAATGTTTCAAGTTCATTATTAAATATCAAGCTAGACTCCATTATAATAATACCTCCAACGACAAAAATAGTATTTAGAAAGTGTATACTCATTGCTTGAT
>JAEZIB010000009.1 GCA_023416275.1 Bacillota bacterium
GCGGCAAAGGTGGCAAAGGCAATAGTAGCTTGAACGAAGTGAAAGCCAGCGTCTTTAGGCGCTGGCCGGTAACAAGCCCTTATAGGGCTAACACAAGCCACCCGTTTTACGGGTGGTCATGACTTTATACTAATTTGCATTTAAAAATGTGGTATCACATTTTTAAATAGCTGCATCAGCGGTGACGGGATGTAGTTAAGCAAATGTTGTTCAATATTATTCAGCCTTTGACAATATTACATATGGAACAGAGTATTTTTAGAATATATGAGTTTATATGTTTAAGAGATAATGGCAATAATCTATATTAAGCGGTTTTAAAGTAACATTTTTATAATAAATATGGACTTACAGCTTTGTGCTATTAAAGCTATCTGGTTTAGAACTTTCTTGATAATAGGATGGTGTAATGAATGTGCAATAATAAAAATAAAATATATATTGTTCAAAAGAACAGCATAGCTGAAGAAGCCGGCATTGAAGAGGGAGACTTTCTTTTATCCATTAATAAACAGAATATTAAGGATATTTTTGATTATAGATATTTTCAAGCCTCTGAAGAATTAATACTTGAGATAGAGAAACCTGATGGAGAGATTTGGGAAGTAGAAGTTGAAAAGGATGAGAGCGAAGATTTAGGTATTGAATTTGAGGACTCTCTTATTGACGGTGCCAAAAGTTGTACAAATAAATGTATTTTTTGTTTTATTGATCAGCTGCCGAAGGGTATGCGTGAGACGGTGTATTTTAAGGATGATGATTCTAGGCTATCCTTTCTTACAGGAAATTATGTTACACTGACCAATATAAAAAAGGAAGAACTGCAGAGAATTATTAATTATAGAATGTCGCCTATTAATGTATCTGTTCATACCACTAATCCTGAACTCCGAAAGTTTATGCTGGGAAATAGGTTTGCTGGCGATGTTTTGGAAAAAATCAAGATGTTAACTGATAGTGGTATTGAGGTTAATTGCCAGATTGTATTGTGCAGAGATATTAACGACAAGCATGAGCTTGATAGAACAATAGGGGATTTAGCACAGCTTTATCCTGTGGTAAACAGTGTTTCAATTGTACCCGTTGGAATATCTAAGTATAGGGATAATTTATATAAACTAATTCCATTTGACAGAGAAAGTAGCATTAATGTTATTAATCAAGTACATAAATGGCAGAATGAGCTTTTGCAAGATAAGGGCTCACGTGTTATATATCTATCTGACGAATTTTATATTAATGCTGAAATGGATATTCCAAATCAAAAATCCTATGAAGGCTTTCCGCAAATAGAAAATGGAGTTGGAATGTTAGCACTATTTATTAATGAAGTAACAGTAGCTTTAAAAAGTAAAGATAATTTAAAGTTAGCTAAAAAATGGGACAGTATTAAGTCTAGCTACAAGGATGCTTTTCAGGTAAAAAGACAGATAAGTATTGCTACGGGTAGACTTGTTTATAAAAATATATTAAAATTGGTTAGTGAAATATCTAAGGTTTTTGAAGGAATAGATGTAAAGGTATATGATATAGAAAATAATTTTTTTGGACAACATGTTAATGTCTGTGGATTGCTTACCGGTAAGGATATTGTTGAGCAATTAAAGGACAAGCAGCTGGGACAGGAATTATTAATAAGCAGAAGTATGTTAAGAGCAGGAGAGCACGTACTATTAGATGATTATACTGTTGAACAAATAGAAGCTGAATTGCATGTTAAAATCCGCATTGTTGAAAATGATGGAGCTGATTTTGTGAGTGCAATTATAGGTGAATTCTAATATTATAATAACTCAACTTTCGTAGCTTAAAAAATAATAGGTGTAAAAACTAAATTAATGGAACAATTGATAGAAATAGTAATAAATTATATGTGTAAATAAAATGAACCACTACTAATTTATTGCAATTATTTGGTAACAAACCATTGATTAATTTGAGTACTAATAGACTTTTTATGTGGTAAAGCTGTGTACTTAAACTAAATTAGAGAGCAGAAAATATCAAGATATGGTATTTGTTCTTAATAAATTCGGAGGTGTAAGTTTTGAGTAAGCCTATTGTGGCAGTGGTTGGAAGACCAAATGTTGGGAAATCAACATTTTTTAATTACCTGGCAGGCAGAAGAATTTCTATTGTAGAGGATACCCCAGGTGTTACAAGAGATAGAATATATACCGAGATTGAATGGAGAAGTAAGAAATTCACTTTGATTGATACTGGTGGAATAGAGCCATATTCAGAGGATATAATAATGCAGCAAATGAAACGTCAAGCTGAGGTTGCCATTGAGACTGCTGATGTTATAATTTTTATGGTTGATGCAAAGGATGGAATGACAGCCACAGATAAAGAAGTTGCAACAATGCTGAGAAAATCAAATAAGCCAGTTATCCTTACAGTAAACAAGGTAGATAGAGTTGGAGATCCACCACCCGAGGTATATGAATTTTATAATTTAGCTATTGGTGATATGATAGTTATATCTTCAGTACATGGCTTGGGCATGGGAGATTTGCTGGATGCAGTTTTTGATCATTTTCCAGAGGATATTGATAATGAGGAAGATGAGGATGTTATAAAGGTTGCTGTTGTTGGTAAGCCAAATGCAGGGAAGTCATCGCTTATTAATGCAATACTTGGAGAAAACCGCGTTATAGTCAGTAATATTCCAGGTACTACAAGGGATGCGATTGATACTCATATCGAGATAGAGGATCAAAAGTATACATTTATTGATACAGCTGGTATCAGAAAAAGAAGTAAGATTAACGAAAATATCGAAAAATATAGTGCTATTAGGTCATGGACTGCCATTGAGCGAGCAGATGTGTGTTTAATAATGATTGATGCTGAGGATGGAGTTACTGAGCAGGATACAAAAATTGCAGGCTATGCACATGACCAGGGTAAAGCTTCAATTATTATAATAAACAAATGGGATTTAGTTGCTAAAGAAACAGGAACTCTAGAGGAATACAGGAAACAAGTTAATGAAAGTCTTGGGTTTATGACATATGCTCCAGTACTCTTTATTTCAGCTAAGACAGGTCAAAGAGTGAATAAGATTTATGAGCTTATTAAATATGTGGCAAATCAAGCTTCCTTCAGAATTTCTACAGGTATGTTAAATGACTTGGTAAATGAAGCCACAGCAATGGTACAACCTCCTTCTGATAAAGGAAAGAAATTGAAGATTTTCTATATGACTCAGATAGGAATAAGGCCGCCAACTTTCGTTATATTTGTGAATGAGACTCAGCTGTTTCATTATTCATATGAGAGATATCTTGAGAATCAGTTAAGAAAGAATTTTGGTTTTGAAGGTACTCCTATACGGTTTATTCATCGGCAGCGCGAGAAGGAATAAACTCAAGAACATAGTTTGTACAAACATAGTGCATTCTTGAGTTGCAAAAACCACTTCGTGGTTTTCGGGGGCAAGAGGTTGGTACAGACCTGGTGCATTTTTCGAGCAACAAAAATCACTTTGTGGTTTTTGAAGGAAAGAGGTAGTGAGAACATAGTTCTTTGTGAGTTGCAAGAAATTGCTTCGTGGTTTTTGAGGGGAAGAATTAGTACAAACATGGTGCTTTTTCGAGTAACAATCACCACTTTGTGGTTTTTGAAGGCAAGAGGTAGTGCGAACATAGTTCTTTGTTGAGTTGAAAGAATCTACTTCGTGATTTTAGTGCGTGTAAGCAAGGCGGGAGATATACAAAGTGTTTCGTTGAAGGGAACCTAGGTGTTCCTGAGGTGTCCGTTGGGACACCTTTGCAAACCAAGACAATTTGCAAGCAATAGATGAATATTTTGAGATAGCCTAATATATTTGCGAAGCAAATTTCTTGCCTCGTTATATTTTATACAAGTTGTCAGCGTGGAGGTTGGTATGGGGCTTTTTATAGTTAGGTCAATTTTAGTTTTGTTTATTGGGTATCTTTTAGGCAGTTTAAATACTTCAATAATTGTAGGAAGATGTTATGGAGTTGATATTCGCAAGCATGGAAGCGGAAATGCAGGAATGACAAATACTTTAAGAACATTAGGCAAAGTAGCTGCAGCTCTTGTGATATTAGGTGATATATTAAAAGGAGTTTTATCATATATAATTGGTAATGTTATTTTGGATTCTGCAGCTATGGATGGTGTTTTTGGAAACCAATTATCAACTGTAGTTGGAATTGGAGGTATGGTTGGCGGCATAGCTGCAATTATTGGACACAATTGGCCACTATACTTTGGCTTTAAAGGCGGTAAAGGAATTCTAACGTCTTTCTCAGTTGTAATGATGATGGATTGGCAGTTAGGGCTAATGCTTTTGGGGCTATTCCTAGTTATTGTTATAATTACTAGGTATGTGTCGTTAAGTTCTATTACTGCATGTGCAGTATTTCCAATTGCAGCATATGTAAAGGGAAATGGTTTAGTATTTTCAATATTTGCTGCTGTTTTAGCGTTGTTGGCAATATGCAGACATAGTGCAAATATTAAGAGGCTTATAAATGGAACTGAATCAAAAATTGGAGCTAAGAAAAAGGACAATTAAAGATAATACAGGAGGTAAATATGAATAGAAATGTTGCAGTTATTGGTGCAGGTAGTATGGGTATAGCTATGGCAGTATTATTATCGAAAAATGGTAACAATGTTACAGTGTGGTCGCCTATGAATGATGAAATATGCATGCTTAAAGCAAATAGAGAACATGTTACCAGATTGCCAGGGGTTAAAATTCCAGATAGTGTAGAATTTACTACGGATGTTGAAATTGCTACTAAAAACTGTGATGTTGTTGTATTAGCTGTTCCCTCACAAACAACAAGGCAAAACTGTAAGGCACTATCAAGTATTATTTCCGAAGATACCATTGTAGTAACATGTTCTAAAGGTATTGAGGATGACACATGTAAGCTGCTTTCAGAAATAATGCAAGAAGAGCTTCCACATAATAATATTGCTGTTTTATCAGGGCCTAGTCATGCTGAGGAAATAGCAAGAGATATTCCTACAACAGTAGTAGCAGCATCAGAAAAAAGTCAAGTGGCACAATTTTTACAGGATTTATTTATGACACCCAATTTCAGGGTATACACTAATACAGATGTGATTGGTGTAGAACTGGGAGGAGCATTAAAAAATATTATTGCTTTATGTGCTGGTATATCTGATGGATTAGGCTATGGAGACAACACTAAGGCTGCTCTGATGACGAGAGGTATAGCTGAAATTTCCAGATTGGGAGTAGCAATGGGAGGAAAAGTTGATACATTTTCAGGACTTACTGGAGTTGGAGATCTAATTGTTACTTGTACAAGTATGCATAGTAGAAATAGAAGAGCTGGAATATTAATAGGACAGGGCAAGAGTGTTCAGCAGGCGTTAGAAGAAGTAAATATGGTGGTTGAAGGAGTAGCAACTACAAAACCTGCATACGAATTAGCTAAAAGGCTGGGTGTATCTATGCCAATAACTAATGAAGCTTATGGTGTTTTATATGAAGGAAAGGATCCTAGAGTTGCAGTTGGAGATTTAATGACAAGGGACAAGAAGAATGAAATGCAATAGTTAATAGAATATTGCCAAAACAATTTAGTACTTAGATTTGTTTAATATAAAAATTATTAGTAATCCTAGACATGAATAAATAAAATATACGTCACTTTATTTTTGCTTAAAAAGCTCAAGATATTAAAATTTTGAGTTTTTTATTTTTTTGTAATAATAACTTTTTTCATACATATATTTAATATTGAACAAGACAAATATGCATAGTCCTAATTGGGCATGTAGCAATATAGGGGAGGGTTCTAGGGTGGAAAAATTCAACATATACCAGCAGATAGCTGAAAGAACTCAAGGGGATATTTATATAGGTATTGTGGGACCTGTTAGAACTGGAAAATCAACTTTTATTAAGCGATTTATGGATTTGTTGGTTATTCCTAACATAGAGAACACATATCAAAAGGAAAGGGCTATAGACGAACTTCCACAGAGTGCATCTGGAAGAACTATAATGACTACTGAACCTAAATTCATCCCCAATGAGGCAGTTGAAGTGTCTATTGATCAAAATGTACAGATGAAAGTAAGAATGATTGATTGTGTCGGATATATGGTGAAGGGTGCTATGGGTCACTTGGAAAATAATTCTCCAAGAATGGTATCTACTCCATGGTATGACTATCAAATTCCATTTGAGGATGCAGCGGAAATTGGAACAAAAAGAGTAATAAATGAACATTCAACAATTGGTATAGTAATAACTACAGATGGAAGCATTGCAGATATTGAAAGAGAAGATTATATTGACGCAGAAAAGAGAGTAATTAGTGAACTCAAGGCAATTGATAAGCCATTCGTAATAATAATAAACTCAACCAGACCAAGAAATGAAGAAACCTTGAGGCTACGTGATGAGCTGGAACAGAAGTATGGAGTAGCAGTACTAGCAATGGACTGTTTGCAAATGAGAATTGATGATATTGATATTATCATGGAGAAAATACTGCAGGAGTTTCCAATATCAGAAATAGGCATAAATATTCCTAAATGGGTTGAAGCTCTCGATGATTCGCATTGGTTAAAAAGTGAAATAATTGATTCAATAAGAAGTACTTTCAAGTCTACAAACAGAATAAGAGAAATAAAATCTGCTGTAAGCTCCTTTGAAAACTATGATTTTTGTAAAAGAGCAAGTATTGATAAGGTTAGTTTAGGTGAGGGTACTATATTAATTGATTTATTAACCGTTGATGGTCTACTGTATAGAATTTTAAGTGAAGAATCAGGAATGGAAATTGAGGGTGAGCATAAACTAATAAGCCTAATTAAAGATTTGGCAAGGATAAAAAAAGAGTACGACAGAGTAGAGTATGCTCTCCATGAAGTAAAGGTCAAGGGTTATGGAATGGTTTCACCTCAAATGGATGAGCTTACGCTAGAAGAACCTGAAATAATTAAGCAGGGCAACAGATATGGGGTTAAGCTTCATGCAAGTGCACCTTCAATTCATATGATTCGTGCTGACATAGAGACTGAGATAGCGCCAATGGTAGGAACTGAAAAACAATCGGAAGAGCTGGTTACATATTTGTTAAAAGAGTTTGAAAATGATACTGCTAAGCTTTGGGAGTCAAATATATTTGGTAAATCTCTACATGAACTTGTGCAGGAGGGTTTGCAGAACAAGTTATTCAGAATGCCTGAGGATGCACAAATGAAACTGCAGGAGACGCTGCAGAAAATAATTAATGAGGGCAGCGGTGGCTTGATTTGCATAATTTTGTAGAAGTAATAAAGCGGTTATAACTTTCACCATATCTGAATATGCTATGCCTGATAATATAAAAAGTTAAATCAACTTTCGAAATTGAAAATTGAGAAGCTTATTTAAATAGTATATAAATCATATTGATGTGTATCCCAATTGGGACGCAACCTAAAAATGGATATAAAGAATGCGGAAATGATGCCCAAGCGCCATTTTCGCATTCTTTATGTTTTAGTTTAAGAATATTCGGAAGCAGATGCAATGACCTGTTGATATTAAATTTTAGCGGTAGCCATATTCTTCTGATCTATAAATCGCTTCAAAGGCTTATAAAGGGCAATAACCAATATAGTAGAGATAATAAACTCTGGTAGCATGTAGCTTCCATTATAGATAAGTGAGTAGAGATATATGTTCATTCCTTCAGTAGCGTACATATACCATAAAAAAACTCCCGAGATAAAATGAAAAGCAAATCTTCCAGCCATAGCTATAAAAACGCTAGCTACCATTGTATAAATGTTCTTTCTGAACAGACCTGCTAAGCCAAGAATACCAAATGCAAAGATATAATCAAGGAAAATACCTACAGGATGATAGGAGAACTTTGTTCCCAATGCAAATTGAAGAAATCCAAATACCAAACCTACCAAAACACCTGGTTTGCTGCCCCATCTGATAGCAAAAATGATAATGGGAATCATACTCCCCAAAGTTATTGAGCCACCATTGTATGACTCATAAATCTTTACATAACTCAAAATCATTGCAAGAGCAATAAGCACTCCTGCTTCTACCAACATTTTAGTTGTCATTATTTTCATAATTAATCCTCCGTGTTTTTTTATTAAATTAGAGCAATGTTAGCTGTTACACTTATATATAACTATCTCAATCTCTCAGTTGGATATCGTAAATGTTAAAACTTATCAATGAAAAGTTGAGTAACTATAATTAGGTTACATTGTTTTAAATATAAAAAAGCCATACCTGTGTGAAAAATGCGGTATGACATAAACTCATTCCTACGCTGGCATTATCCAGATCAGGTATAAGGGTTTTAAGTAAAACATACTTATCTCAGCCGAATTATTTTCAGCTCCCCGAATATTATTTAGTTGTGATAATTGATGCAAGTTAGTAATATACAAACTTACAATGGCTATTATATCAACTAACTAAATAAATATCAATTAAAATTCTTAAAATCAAACGAACAAATGTTTGCATTAATTTTTTAATTTGATATAATATAACGAGGCAAGAAAATATCCTTCACTTCTATAAATGGAGGGGACCGCGTTTGATTTAAGACGGTGAGAATTTCTATAGCCTCGATGAAATACCGCTGATGTAATAAAATTTTTCTACAATCGAAAAATTTTATTTTGAATCTAGGTATTATAACGAGGCAAGAAAATTGTCCCCCTACTTCTATAAGTGGAGGGTACTGCTTTAATTTTTAGGTGGTGAGATTATCTTTGCCTCGCTTACACGCCGCTGATGTAATTAAATTTTTCTACAATCGAAAATTTTATTTTGAATCTAGGCGTTATAAATGATAAATTTTTAATTATAAATTTAATAACAATAAAGGATGATAAACTCAATCTTCATAATATTTTTTATTAATCTCACCAGTCAAAATGTATGATATGAAATATATAGTTTCAAAATTCAGCAAACTCGTGACTGTTAATAATTTAGTGATGAAGCTGGGTTAATATAGAAAGGTGCGTAAAATGATTAGAGATAATATTTTTATTAAGGGCGCTCGTGAGCATAATCTCAAAAATGTTGACGTTGAGATACCTAGAGACAAATTTATTGTAATTACCGGATTAAGTGGTTCGGGAAAATCTTCCTTGGCATTTGATACAATTTATGCTGAAGGTCAGAGACGATATGTTGAATCTTTATCATCGTATGCCAGGCAATTTTTAGGGCAAATGGAAAAGCCAGACATAGATTATATAGATGGACTATCACCTGCAATAGCTATTGACCAAAAAACCACAAGCAGAAATCCCCGTTCAACTGTAGGAACAGTTACAGAAATACATGATTACCTCAGACTATTGTACGCTAGAATTGGAATACCCCATTGTCCAAAATGCGGCAAGGAGATTGCTCAGCAGACTGTGGATCAAATGGTTGACCAAATAATGGCTTTTGACGAGAATACAAGAATACAGCTGCTTGCGCCCGTTGTAAGAGGTAGAAAAGGGGAATTTCATAAATTAATTGAGGATGCAAAAAAAGGCGGCTTTGTCAGGTTAAGAGTTGATGGTCAGGTTTTAGATATAAATGATGATATAGTTTTGGACAAAAATAAAAAGCACAATATAGAGATTGTAGTTGACAGACTTATTATTCGAAAGGATATTCAAAAGAGGCTGGTTGATTCTCTTGAAACAGTCCTACAATTAAGTGGTGGAGTAGTAATTATTGATGTTATTGGAAAGGAAGAAATACTTTTAAGTCAGAATTTTGCTTGTAGTGATTGTGGTATTAGTATAGAAGAGCTTACTCCAAGGATGTTTTCCTTCAACAATCCATTTGGAGCATGTCCTACATGTACAGGACTTGGAAATCTACTTAAAATAGATCCGGACTTAGTAATTCCGGACAGATCATTATCACTTGTTGAAGGAGCTATAGTAGTATCTGGATGGAACATAGAAAGTGAAGATGCATATACAAGGATGATGTTTAATGCTCTTGCCAAGCATTACAAATTTAAACTAGATATTCCTTTCCATAAGCTACGTTCGGAAATTATAGACCTTATTTTATATGGAACAAAGGGTGAAAAAATAAAAGTTGATTATGAGCGTGAGTATGGAAGTGGTTCATATATGGCTGCTTTTGAAGGTGTAATTAATGTTATGGAAAGGCGATATAAGGAATCAAGTTCTGAAGGTATGAAGCAATATTATGAGCAATTTATGAGTAATAATCCTTGTCCTGACTGCAAGGGAGCAAGACTCAAGCCTGAAAGCCTTGCGGTTACAGTATGTGACAAGAATATCCATGAGTTATCTGTTATGTCTATTGCAGATATCAGGGAATTTTTTATTAATATAAATTTAAGTGATAGGCACATAATGATTGCTAATCAGATTTTGAAAGAGATTAACGCCAGAATAGGCTTTCTTGTGGATGTGGGCTTAAGCTATCTTTCATTATCAAGGACTGCTGGAACCCTTTCAGGTGGTGAAGCTCAGCGAATCAGGCTTGCTACTCAAATAGGTTCTGGATTAATGGGTGTTCTATATATTTTAGATGAACCTAGTATTGGTTTACATCAAAGAGATAATGACAAGTTACTAAGTACTCTTACAAGATTAAGAGACCTGGGAAATACCTTGATTGTTGTGGAACATGATGAAGAGACAATGCATGTGGCTGATCATATTATTGATATGGGTCCTGGTGCAGGAGTTCATGGAGGACATGTTGTTGCAGAAGGTCCAATTGAGCAAATTCTTAAAAATGAAGCTTCTATTACAGGTCAATATCTCAGTGGAAGAAGGAAAATAGATGTTCCCAAGGAGAGAAAAAAGCCAAATGGTAAATGGCTGGAGATTTTAGGGGCTAGAGCTAATAATCTTAAAAATATTAATACAAATATTCCTTTAGGGGTTATGACTGCAATTACAGGAGTATCTGGATCAGGAAAAAGTACTCTTATTAATGAAATTTTGCATAAAAGCTTAGCCAGTCAGTTAAATAGAGCAAAGACAAGACCTGCAGATCATGAAGCTATAAACGGTGTAAATTATTTAGACAAGGTTATCAATATTGATCAATCTCCTATAGGTAAAACTCCAAGATCTAATCCTGCAACCTATACAGGAGTTTATGACATAATTAGAGAGGTCTATGCTTCAACCAATGAAGCAAAAATGAAAGGATATAAAGCAGGAAGATTTAGTTTTAATGTTAAGGGTGGTAGATGTGAGGCTTGTAGTGGTGATGGAATAATAAAAATAGAAATGCATTTCCTGCCGGATATATATGTACCTTGTGAGGTATGTAAGGGCAAACGCTATAATAGGGAAACATTAGAGGTTAAATACAAAGGCAAAAGTATATCAGATGTCCTAGATATGACTATTGAAGATGCATTAGAATTCTTCAAAAATATTCCTAGAATACAAAACAAGCTGCAGACATTATTTGATGTGGGACTTGGATATGTCAAAGTAGGACAGCCTTCAAACACCCTATCAGGTGGGGAAGCACAAAGAGTTAAACTTGCTACTGAACTTTCCAAGAGAAGTACAGGCAAAACATTATATATTCTTGATGAGCCTACTACGGGCTTACACATTGCAGATGTGCACAGATTAATAGACATTTTGCAAAGGCTTGTAGATGCTGGTAATTCTATGGTTATAATTGAGCATAATTTAGATGTAATAAAAACTGCTGATTATATTATTGATTTAGGACCAGAGGGAGGCGATAAAGGTGGAACTATCGTCGCTGAAGGTACTCCGGAGCAAGTGGCACAGGTAGAAGAATCCTATACTGGACAATATCTGAGAAAGCTATTAGGCAGCAATTGATTTTTTGTTTCTGCTTTATTTGACAAAAATTGGTTTGTTAAATTTGTGTTAAGTATGTTTAATTATGTGTAAAGTATGTTGTAATAAAACTAACAATGCTTTATTATGATGAAGTAATTGTCCAATTTTATAGAAAGAAGGTATTGTTAATGTTTAGACCAACATCTAAAGAAGAACGTTTTTTTGATTATTTTATTGAAACAAGTGAGATTATATGCAAAGCAGCTAGTCTTCTAGACGATTTAACCAACAACTATGTAAATGTTAATGAAAAAATCAAAAGTATTGAAGATGCAGAACATGCTTGCGATACAATCGTACACAAAATTTTAAATGAACTAAACAAAGCATTTATTACACCTATTGACAGAGAAGATATTTACTTAATTGCAAGAGAGCTGGATAACATTACTGACGATATTGAAGCGGCAGCTCAGAGATTTAGCATGTACAATGTACAGAAAGTTAGACCTGAGGCTATTGTTCTTTCTAAATTGATAGTTAATGCAACAAATGAACTGAAAAATGTAATATTAGAAATGAAAAACATGAAGAAAAGTAAGAGTCTTGAAGAAAAGATAATCGAAGTTAATAATATTGAAGACGAAGCTGATACAGCTTTTAGAGATGCTATGACAAACTTGTTCTTAGCTGAAAAGGATGCAATTGAAGTAATAAAATGGAAAGAGATAATTGACTTTTTTGAAAATACAATTGATGCTTGTGAAGATGTAGCAAATATAATAGAAGGGGTTGTTATGAAGCATGCTTAGTGTTTCTTTGATATGTGTTATTGTATTAGCTCTAGCATTTGACTTTATAAATGGCTTCCATGATACAGCAAATTCTATTGCTACCTCTGTTTCAACTAGAGTACTATCACCTAGACAAGCTATTTTTATGTCAGCCTCACTGAATTTAGTGGGAGCACTAATGAGCAGTAAAGTAGCACAGACTATATCAAAAGGGTTAGTTGATAACTCAATGATTAAGGTTCAATATGTAATTATTGCTACGTTAATTGCTGCTATTATTTGGGATATAATAACTTGGTATATTGCTATTCCAAGCAGTTCTTCCCATGCACTTATAGGAGCACTTATTGGTTCCTCTATTGCATATTCAGGTGGTTTGAGTATAGTTAAATGGCAAGGAGTACTTGAGAAAGTAATAATTCCGTTGTTTTCTTCTCCAGTACTTGGATTTGGCATGGGCTTTTTATTTATGGCAGGTTTATTTAAAGTATTACATCCTTATTCACAGAGGTTTGTTAATAAATATTTTTCTAAACTTCAAATACTTTCAGCTGCTTTTATGGCATATTCTCATGGCAAGAATGATGCTCAAAAGTCTATGGGTATTATAACGCTTGCTTTGGTTGGTGCAAATATTGTTGATCCTGATAGTGGAGTGCCTTTTTGGGTTATGATGTCTTGTGCCCTTGCTATGGCAATAGGAACTTCACTTGGAGGCTGGAAGATTATTAAAACTATTGGTGTAAATATGATAAGACTTCAGCCAATTGGTGGGTTTGCAGCTGAAACAGGAGCAGCATTAGTTATTGAGGCAATGTCTGCAATTGGTGCACCAGTTAGTACTACCCATGTTATTTCTACATCTATAATGGGTGTTGGAGCATCAAAAAGACTTTCAGCTGTTAGATGGGCATTATGCAGAAATATTGTTTATGCATGGATATTCACTATACCTGTTACAGCACTTCTTGGTGCTTTTATTACTATGATATTTAAGTTTTTAGTGTAGAAGCAATATTAAATTCTTATACAAATAAAGGTTTTTACTAATTAGAATAAAAACATGAGTATCTGATGTAGCTCAGCTATATAAGATACTCATGTTTTTGTTTTTATATAACAGTTTTGCAGTTTGTTGACTCAAACTTCGAAGTTTAATTACTACTTAAAGCCAAGTAATAACAGGTTCGGTAGCAATATCAAATGAAAAGTTAAATAATTTCATAAAACAAGTCAGTTTATTAAACAACAAGCCATTGGTAAACTTGATCATAGCTCAACTTTTCATTCGAAAGTTGGGTTATAAATAATTGCATGAATTTTTTGCAATAAACCATTGATAATTCTTCCGCTCCCCATAGATTTTTTGTGCGAAAATATGATTTATTAATAATTAATTGTTAATTCTATGTTAACTTTGTTGTAAAAAAATTAACATTGTTCTATGATGAGAAAGTAAATTTTGTTTATATTATAGAAAGAAGGTATTGTTAATGTTTAGACCAACATCTAAAGAAGAACGTTTTTTTGATTATTTTATTGAAACAAGTGAGATTATTTGCAAAGCTGCTAGTCTTCTAGACGACTTAACCAACAATTATGTTAATGTTAATGAAAAAATCAAAAGTATTGAAGATGCAGAGCACGATTGCGATACTATTGTACACAAGATTTTAAACGAATTAAATAAAGCATTTATTACTCCTATTGACAGAGAAGATATTTACTTAATTGCTAGAGAGTTAGATAATATTACAGATGATATTGAAGCAGCAGCCCAGAGATTTGGCATGTACAATGTACAGAAAGTCAGACCTGAGGCTGTTGTTCTTTCTAAATTAATAGTTAATGCAACAAATGAACTGAAAAATGTAATTTTAGAAATGAAGAACATGAAGAAGAGTAAGTGTCTTCAGGAAAAGATAATTGAAGTAAATAACATCGAAGACGAGGCCGATACTGCATTTAGAGATGCTATGACAAATCTGTTCATATCTGAAAAGGATGCTGTTGAAGTAATAAAATGGAAAGAAATAATTGATTTTTTTGAAAATACTATTGATGCATGTGAGGATGTAGCAAATATAATAGAAGGAGTTGTTATGAAGCATGCTTAGTGTTTCTTTGATAATTGTAATTCTATTAGCGTTGATATTCGATTTTATTAATGGCTTTCACGATACAGCAAATTCTATTGCCACATCTGTTTCTACAAGAGTATTGTCACCAAGGCAGGCTATTTTTATGTCAGCCTCCTTAAATTTAATAGGAGCACTAATGAGCAGTAAGGTAGCTGAAACTATAGCAAACGGCTTGGTTAATAGCTCAATGATTAAGGTGCAATATGTAATTATTGCTACTTTAATAGCCGCTATAATTTGGGATTTAATAACTTGGTATATTGCTATTCCGAGCAGTTCCTCCCATGCACTTATTGGAGCCCTTATTGGTTCGTCCATTGCTTATTCTGGTGGAATAAGTATAGTAAAATGGCAAGGTGTACTTAATAAAGTAATATTACCACTGTTTTCTTCGCCGGTAATCGGATTTGGAATGGGTTTCTTTTTTATGACTTTTCTATACAAATTACTTAAACCCTTTTCGCAAAGATTTGTTAATAAATGGTTTTCTAAGCTTCAAATTGTCTCAGCTGCTTTTATGGCTTTTTCTCATGGTAAGAATGATGCTCAGAAATCTATGGGTATTATCACATTGGCTTTAGTCGGTGCAAATCTTATTGATGCTGACAGTGGAGTACCTTTTTGGGTTATGTTATCTTGTGCACTCTCTATGGCACTAGGTACTTCTCTCGGAGGTTGGAAAATAATTAAAACAATTGGAGTTAATATGATCAGGCTTCAACCAATAGGTGGATTTGCGGCGGAAACAGGGGCTGCAATAGTTATTGAAACAATGTCTGCAATTGGTGCACCTGTTAGTACTACGCAAGTTATTTCAACTTCTATAATGGGTGTTGGTGCATCAAAAAGATTATCAGCCGTTAGATGGGCATTGGCAAGAAACATAGTCTTTGCATGGATATTTACTATTCCAGTGACAGCACTTCTAGGTGCATTTATTACAACAGTTTTTATAATGCTTTTATAGAAATAATTCGTATTTTGAGTTTATTTGCTGTTTTATAAAATGTACATAATTATTTAACTAGTAGAAAATATTAACAAATTATATTAAAAGCTGGATTACACTCGTATAGCTTAGCTATATAGACTATAGCCCAGTTTTTTTTATTTTATTTGTCTTAAATCACTAAAATAGGTGCTTAACAGTAAAAACTGATATAAATCTGTTAGACCTAATATTTTTCTTGTGTTATACTAATAAACAATCGATAATATTTATAATGTATAGTAATATTTTAGTTTTTGTCATTGTTGGAAATAATATAAGATATAGATAAAGATAAATTTTTGATATTAGCGCTCAAAAAGTTTGTTATATAAGCTTAAAAATTTCTGCTACTAGTGGAAGGTATGTATCCCCAGAGCTTTATTTTATATATGGAATAAGTTTTTTAGAGGTTCTCCACTGATAGTTTCAGTATAATTTTGTGCCTAAATGGGGCGTTGGAGGTTATCAAGCTCGAAAAATAACTCTGTACTAACATAATGTATTTTCGAGCCCCAAAAACCACAAGTGGTTTTTGACAATGTGGGTAGAGTAAGCTGTCGAAAAGGAGGCATACCTCTGCGAAGCTGAGGTTCTCCACTGATAGTTCAGTATAATTTTGTGCCTAAATGGGGCGTGGGAGGTTAATATATATGATAAAGTGTTCAGTCTGTCATAAAAATATTGCAGTTGTTTTTGTAACAAAACTCGTTGATGGTAAACAAATTCAAGAAGGCCTTTGTGTAAGCTGTGCCAGAAAGCAAAACCTTCAACCAATAGATCAGCTTCTATCACAGACAGGAATGACTGAAGATGAATTGGATAATATAAGCAAACAGGTCGGCGATATGCTCGAAGGTATAGATGGTAACGAGATGATGGAGGCACTACAAGATGAAGCTGGCAATATTAATGAGTCTAATCCTTTTTTTGGAATGCTAAATAAAGCATTTCCTAAGGTAAACAATATTGCAAATAGTAATGTCGATAGTGAAGCACCATCAAATAGTCAAGAGCTAAATAGCGTAGAAGATAAAGATAATAAGAATTCTTCAAAAACAAAAGTACAAGATAAAAAAGGCAATAAAAAGAAAAAGTATTTAGATATGTATGGAACTAATCTTATTGATAAGGCCAAGGATGGCGCAATTGATAAGGTAGTAGGAAGACATAAAGAAATTGATAGAGTTGTGCAAATATTAAATAGAAGAACAAAAAATAATCCTGTACTTATTGGTGAGCCGGGTGTTGGAAAGACAGCTATAGCTGAAGGCTTAGCTGTGAGAATAGCACAAAAGGAAGTGCCAATAAAATTGTATGATGCCGAGGTGTATTTGCTTGACATGACAAGTGTAGTTGCTGGTACTCAATTCAGAGGACAGTTTGAAAGCAGAATGAAGGGAATTATTGATGAGGCTAAGTCTTTTGGAAATATTATTCTTGTTATAGATGAACTGCATAATATAATGGGTGCAGGAGAAGCCGAGGGAGCAATGAATGCTGCTAATATACTCAAGCCAGCTTTATCCAGAGGTGAAATTCAGGTAATTGGTGCAACTACATTAACTGAATATAGAAAAAATATAGAGAAGGATTCGGCACTAGAAAGAAGATTCCAGCCAATTATTGTTGATGAGCCATCATTGGAAGAATCAGTAGAAATTCTTATGGGTATTAAGCACTATTATGAAGAATATCATCGAGTAAAGATAAGTGAAGATGTTGTAAGAGCTGCTGTTAATTATTCTGAAAGATATATAACTGATAGATTTTTACCGGATAAAGCAATTGACGTAATAGATGAAGCTGGTTCAAGAGCTAATTTAAGAAATGTGAAGCTGGCTGAATTGCAGACTTATAAGGATGAACTGCTACAGGTTCAAGAAGCTAAGGATAACGCTATATCTGCCGATTCTATTGAAGATTATCAAAAAGCAGCTGATTTAAAAGTGTATGAATGTAAGCTGATTGGAATGATAAAGGAAATAGAAGATACAAATAATGACGTTTCGTTAACAACAGAAGATATTGCCAGTGTAATAGAGGCGTGGACAAAAATTCCAATTCAACAGCTTAGTGAAGAAGAATCACAAAAACTGATAAGTCTTGAAGCTAGAATACACAAACGCGTTATAGGACAAAACAAAGCAGTGGAAGGTGTAGCCAAAGCTATACGTAGAAGCAGGTCAGGCTTTAAGAAAAAGAAAAAACCAGCCTCATTTATATTTGTAGGTCCTACAGGTGTTGGTAAAACAGAGCTAGTCAGGGCTTTAGCAATAGAATTATTTGCAAGCGAAGAGTCATTGATTAGGTTAGATATGTCTGAATACATGGAAAAACATACTGTTTCCAAATTGATAGGATCACCTCCAGGATATGTTGGTTATGATGATGCAGGACAATTAACTGAAAAAGTTAGAAGAAAGCCCTATTCAGTTATTTTATTGGATGAAATAGAGAAAGCTCACCCAGATGTGTTTAATATGCTGCTTCAGATACTTGAAGATGGAAGATTAACAGACAGTCACGGCAGGACTGTAAGCTTTGAAAATACAGTTATTATTATGACCTCAAATGCAGGTACTAATCTGAAATCAAGTGGTATAGGATTTTCCAATAATTCTTATTCTGCATTAGAAAGCAGAGTTAAGGATGTAATTAAAGAAACCTTTAGACCAGAGTTCCTCAATAGAATTGATGAAATAATTGTATTTACCGAGCTTAATAAGGAAGAACTTAAGAAGATTATAGATTTGATGCTGGAAGAAGTTTTACAGGAAGCTAATGAGAAGAATGTTAAAATAAGTGTTTCTGATAGTGTAAAAGAATTTATTCTTCAAAAGGGTTATGACGTCAAATTTGGTGCAAGACCATTAAGGCGTGCAATTCAAAATTATATAGAAGATATTCTTTCAGAAGAGTATTTAAAGGGAAATGTGAAGGAAGGTTCTCTAGTTGGAATTGATTTGGATGATGACCAAGAAATAAAACTATCAATTATTTAAATAATATTATATAATTAAATTTAGAAAGCTATAATAAATAAATTTATTATAGCTTGTCTTTTTACATGTTATGTTGTCTTGGCAAATTTTAGTGGTTTTTTCATATAAATGTTGTTGGTTGTTGGTTGTTGGTTGTGGGATGTGAAGGATGACTATAATAGAAATTGCAGCATATACTCAACTCTTGTTAAATCTGCTATAAAATTATCTTTGATAATTGATTATTATATAGTTTTCAAACCTAAAAATTAGTTAGTATCGATTGGAGTTAATTATGGGGTGTTCAAAAAAGATATTGACAATGATTTCTATTACCTTAATAAATATTATGATTGTTTCATGTTCTAGTAATAATTCGCAGAACTCAGATGTTGTCCCTAAAAGTACTATACCACCTAAGATTCATACAATAAATTTAATGACTACTTGGGGCGGTGCAGATAGTAAGGCTGGAGTGTTAAAGGAAATTATTGCAAAATTCGAGGAAGAAAATCCAAATATTAAGATTTCAAATCAATCCATATTTGGAGATGATTACTTACCAACGCTCAAAACAAAATTTGCATCTGGAAGTGAACCAGATGTTTTTGGTTTATGGCCAGGCTCTGATATAAAATATCTAATTAAAGCTGATAAAATTGCAGATATTACCGACACCTTAAAACAGGACAGGACATGGATGGATTCCTTCAATCAATCAAGCTTCAGTGCTACAACCTATAACAATCGTATTTATGGAATTCCATTTGAACTTGTATTTGAAGGACTTTTCGTTAATAAGGATTTATTTGATAAATATGGTGTAAAGGAGCCTGCAAATTATCAAGAGTTAAAGGATGCAGTAACTATATTTAAGAAAAACGGAATTATACCTATAGCATATAACTCTACAGCAGAGGGTTCATATATATATCAGAATATAATAGCAAGTTTAGGTGGTTCTCAGGGCATTGAAGAGTATTTGATTGACGGTAAAATTAATAAGTGCTATATTGATGCGATGAAATACATGAAGGAATTAAATGACATGGGTGCATTTTCAGAGGATTCATTCATGATTTATAGTGACGAGAGGAATAATCTGTTTTTTACAAAGCAGGCAGCCATGATAGTTCAAGGTTCATGGTTTATACCGTACTTTAACAAGGATGACAAAAGTGTAAAAATGATTCCTTTTCCATCAATGACTGATGAGGAGTCAAAGATGCTGACAGGTCTAGGTGGAGGTACTTTCTATATTAGTAAAAATGCTTGGAATTCTTTCAACAAGAAAGATAATTCTATTGAGTTTTTAAAATATTTAACGTCAAAAGAATCAGCCGCATATTTTTATGAAACCACTGGATTGATTACTAATTTAAATATGGAAATGGATTTAGAATCAGCTAATAGTTTATTAGCGGAGCAGAGTGCAGGAGTTTATAAGAGAATTCTTGAAAAGAATAAAACACCTATCCCTGATCTTGTTATTGAAAGATCGGCATGGGAGGACATAGTAATAAAACAATTTCCTAAATTTTTATTAGGCGAAACAACTGCAGAGAATATATGGGATCAAGCTGTAGAAAAAATGACAAATTAAATCTTCTGAGGTAGATATGATAAACAAGGTTACGTCTGGTATATACTGGGAAATGATGAGAATTATTAGATTTTACAGAAACATTTCCATAAAAAAGAAAATTTTTCTTATTCTATACATACAAATATTTATACCACTTATTTTTATTGGATATTTTAGCTTTAAAACGTCTGAGAATATAATAGTTGAAAAGTCTAAATCATATTCAAATGAATTATTGAGCATTGTAGAACTTAGACTTCAGGATACAATAGATAACTTGAGTATGTTATCTCAGAATATAGGAAATGACGAAGGCATTTATTCAGCATTACTTAATGATGACAGAAGTATAAATAAATTACAAAATTATGAAGTTAGAACTGACATTATTAATACGTTTCAAAAAATAATCCCCACTCGGAATGATATTTTAGCATTGTGTATTGTAACAAAGACTGTAAAGATTATTGAGTATGACAGAAGCAGTGTGGAATCAGATATAAAATCAGTAGTACTGCAAAACTATCCTGAAATGCAAAAGTATGCAAGAGCTGCTGGTGGTGGATCTGTTTGGTATTTCGATTCTAATGATAATGCATATTTGATAAAAATGATTTATAATAGGGATAACTATCAGGAAATAGGTCTTTTGGTAGTCCAGATAGACAAGCAATCTTTTAAGGACACTTTAGGAGGCTCAGAATCAGAACTGATGAAAAATTTAACAATTCTTTCTCCTGATAAGAGCATTATTTTTTGCAGAGATAAAGCAACCTTTACTAAATATAGACAGACAATTCAAGAGACACCTAACGGAGTTAACGATAAGGCTAAAATTTTTGTTGCTTCTAGAACTTTAAGTGATTTGAGATGGACAGTAGTAACATATATTCCCTTGAAACAATTACATGCTGATGTTGAGGGACTAAGAACTAATATGATTTTAATTTGTTTAGCAGCAATTTTACTACTAACTTTTGTAAGCTTCTTTGTATCATTTGATATGATTAAGCCTATAAATCAATTGGTTAAAGCTATGAAAGGAATGAATATTGATAAGATTTCTAGTAGCTATATAGAGATTGACAGAAATGATGAGCTTGGCTTCTTACAGAAAACCTTTAATACTATGACAAAGGAGATGGATCATTTAGTCAATTGGATTTATAGAGAACAAATTACACGCAAAGAGGCTGAAATAAAAGCGCTACAGTCTCAAATAAATCCTCATTTTTTATTTAATACTTTAGAATCAATAAATTGGATGGCTCAATTAAATAATGTTCCAGAGATAAGTGAAACAGTATCTGATTTATCAACTCTATTAGATATTAGTATTGGAAGAGATGACAGACTTATCACTATTGAAGAGGAGTTTATTTATATAGATAAATATATTTCGCTATTAAAGAGAAGATTCGAAGATAAAATTACCTTGAACAAAGAGATTAATCCTCAGGTTTTATATATAAAGATTCCAAGGTTACTTATTCAGCCTTTAATTGAGAATGCAGTTTATCATGGTGTAGAAAACAATAGAGGTAAAGGAATTATTTCACTTGTTGCAGATATCAAAAATGACTTGATTACAATTGAGGTAATAGACAATGGAAATGGAATATCATCAGAAGAACTTATTAAGCTAAATAATGGACTAAGTATGGATAATAATACCTACTTTAAATCTCTAAATAGTAAAAAGGATAAAAGTATAGGTATAGAAAATGTTAATAGAAGAATAAAACTATTTTATGGAGAAAAATACGGCTTGAAAATTGAAAGTAAAGTTAATATTTATACAAAAGTATCTGTAACCTTACCTGTTCAGATTCACAATACCAAGGAGGGCTATTATGTACAAGGTTCTAATAATTGATGATGAGTCGATTATAAGAAAAGGGATTAAAAATATCATTAATTGGAGACATCTTGAATGTGAGGTGTGTGCCGATGCATGTGATGGCGTTGAAGGACTTGAACTTATAAAGCTGCATCGCCCCGACATTATTATCACTGATATTCGTATGCCTGGGCTAGATGGAATAAGTATGATAAAGCAAGTTAAAATATTAGTGCCGAATTCAAAAATAATTATTTTAACAGGCTTTCGGGATTTTGACTATGTACATGAAGCTATAAAGTGTGGAGCTTTTGATTTCTTGTTAAAGCCTACAAAAATAGAAGAGCTTACTAATGTTTTAACTAAAGCAGTTAAAGAGTTCAATGAACAAAAGCTTAAACATCTGGAAGTAGACAAGTTTAAGCGTTTATATGAGCAGAGTATTCCTGTTCTAAGAGAAAAATTATTATATGACATTATTTATGGCATTATTACAAATGAAGATGAAATTGAAGAAAAGACGAATCTTTTTAACATTAATATTAATAATTTTGTACTTGTTTTAATGGAGAATGATTTTGAAGAAAAGATAACAAGTTCTCAATATGACAAGCAATTATGTCAAATTGGAATAGTAAATTCCTTTGAGGAAGTTTTTGCTGAGAAGTATGAAGTTACCAGCATAATGCTTAACACCAGCAGAGTTGCATTTATTATTCAGAAATTTGATAAGTCTATTATAGATATAACTGAAGTCAGCGAAAAGTGTGGAGATCTTCAAGAGGTTATAAATAATGGTTTTGGATTTACAGTTACTATTGCTGTTAGTTCAAATGGAACATCCGCTATGGAGTTGACCGACAAACTAAGAGAATGTATGGGCTCACTTGAATATAAAAGTTATATTGGAACTAATTCAATAATTCAGTATAGCGATCTAAATTCTTTTTTTAGATATGATGATTATTCTGCTTTAGAAAATTATCAAAAACAATTACTTGAAAATATCAAGTCTGGAAATAGTGAGTTAGTTAAAATTACAACTCAGAATATATCTAAGTATGTAAATACTAATAACATAAATATTAGTTATTTAAAAAACTTCTACTATAGTACACTTTCATCAATAAATAACATTAGAATATCGGTTTTGGCTATTGATGCTGACAAAAAGCATGAAGAGGGAAGAGATATTGCAAGCTTATTAAAGTTGATTGATAAATGTGACAGCGTTGATGAATTGAATTCTTTACTTGAAGAAGTATCAATGAGAATAGCATCAAGGGTTAATAGCTTTAATAACAAGAGCCTAAAGCTTATACTTAGAAAAGCCATTGACTATATACATGAGCATTATAATGAGCAGGTCACACTTAACGAAGTTGCTGAAAACATATATGTTAGTACATTCTATATTAGCAGAATGTTTAAGAAAGAACTGGGTATTAGCTTTGTAGATTATCTAAACGATGTTCGAATTGAAAAAGCAAAAGAACTTTTAAAGGATGTTAAATACAAGACATATGAGGTTGCAGAGCTAGTTGGAATTCCTGATCCTCATTACTTTTCAAAAATATTCAAAAAGTATTCAGGTATGACACCTTCAGAGTATAAAGAGACCTTGTTTATTAGCTGAAAAGGATTATTAAAGTTATTGCAAAGGAATTGTGAACTAAATGTAAACACTGTGTAATATTTTGTTGTTCAAAATTGTGCAAGGTTGTTGACAAGATATTGCACATTAAAGCAAGTTGGTCTATTTAGTGTTTGACTTCAATTTATTAATATATATATATAGCAAAGCGGGCATAGTCGTAATATTCTTTGTGAACGCCTGTTTTTGGTATCGCATATTACATATAATGAAGGGTGGCATAGTAGCTATGGGAGTAACTCAAACTGCAACAAAAGATGTAGCTGTTCCCTTAAAAGCCAAAAAGAAAACAGGCTTTTTGAGAGATATAGTGAAGAACAAAGTGCTATACATAATGATGCTCCCTCTATTGGTTGTTTTATTTTTTAATAACTATTTACCGATGGCGGGCGTGTTAATTGCATTTAAGAACTACCAATATCACGGAAATAACTTTTTTGAGAACTTTTTTCTCAGCGATTGGGTAGGCTTAAGGAATTTCGAATTTTTCACAGCAACACCAGACGCATTTACTATTACAAGGAATACATTAGCATATAATTTTGTATTTATTTTTCTTGGTTTAATAGTATCTGTACTTTTTGCAATTATGATTAATGAGATTAAGAACAAATTCTTTTCTAAGTTTTATCAGGCAAGCATGCTATTACCATATTTCATGTCTTGGATAGTAGTAAGTTACATAGTTTTTGCTTTACTTGGTGAGGAAAAAGGTTTTGTAAATAAGTCATTGCTTCCATTGCTGGGTATGGAGGAAATAGGCTGGTATGCTGAACCGGAAAGATGGCCATTCATATTATCAATTGTTAATATATGGAAATTAACTGGATATAATACAGTTATATATATAGCAGCTATAGCTGGTATAGATCAAGAGTTTTATGAGGCAGCTATTGTTGATGGAGCATCAAAATGGCAGCAAATTAAAGCTATTACAATTCCATTACTTAAGACATTAATGATAATCCTTACATTATTAGCAGTTGGAAAAGTTTTCTATTCGGATTTCGGATTGTTCTTCCAAGTGCCAAGAAATACTGGTGCTTTATTTGATACGACAGCGACTATTGATACATATGTATACAATGCGTTGCGTAATTTGAATGATGTCGGAATGGCATCAGCATCAGGTTTATATCAGTCTGTATGTGGATTTGTCCTTGTAATGATTTCTAATTTGGTCGTTAGAAAGATAGATCCAGAACAAGCTTTATTCTAAGGGGGGGAAGATTCATGAAGCATAAAGATGATGTACAATATGGTACAGTTAATAAGTTAAATGATATAAAACCTTTTTGGAATGGGGTACTTCATTTGATTTTCGTAGTATATTCATTATGTTGTATAGTTCCGCTTATCTTGATAATAGGAATATCTTTTTCGAATGAAAAGGATATTACAATAAATGGGTATAATTTTATTCCAAGGGTTTTCAGTTTAGAGGCTTACGAATGGGTCGTAAAAACAGGTGAAGCAATATTTAGAGCGTATGGAATATCAATTTTTGTAACAGTAGTTGGTACATTGATAAGTTTGGCTATAATTTCTATGTTCTCTTATGTAATATCAAGAAAAGATTTCAAACATAGAAATAAATTTGCTTTTATAGTGTTTTTTACAATGATATTTAATGGTGGTTTAGTACCATGGTATATGGTATACGTAAATGTACTACATATGAACAATACAATATTTGCATTGATTATTCCAGCTCTTGCTAACGCATGGTATGTAATGATTATGAGAACGTTCTACCAGACAAATGTTCCTGATTCACTTATTGAGTCCGCAAAGATTGATGGTGCAGGAGAGTTTAGAACATTTGTACAAATTGTTTTACCTTTAGCAAAGGCAGGACTTGCAACAGTAGGTTTGTTCCAATGTCTTACATATTGGAATGACTGGTATTTACCGCTTATGTTTATTGATGATGCTAATCTATTCAATTTGCAGTATCTATTATATAAGACTCTTGCTGCTATTCAGTATTTATCACAGGCGGCAAACTTACCACAAGGATCTGCGGCACTTGCAAATCTGCCATCTGAAACAGCCCGTATGGCAATGTGTACTTTGGCAATAGGTCCTATTATTGTAGCGTATCCTTTCTTCCAGAAGTATTTTGTAAAAGGTTTAACTGTAGGTGCTGTTAAAGGCTAATACCATACGAGAGTATGGATAGCAATAAATATATTTATAATTTTAAGGAGGTTCACAATGCAAAAGGCAAAGAAACTAATAGGTTTAGCTTTGGTTACTTGTATGGCTATCTCAATGGTAGCTGGGTGTGGGGACAAACCAGCTGCAGAACCATCAACTTCAACTACTCCAGTAGTTGACACATCTGCAACATCTGAATCAGCAGCACTTGATCCAGTAGAATTACAATGGTATGTTGTTGGTAATGGTCAACCAAATGACATGGACAAAGTTTTAGTAGAGGTTAATAAGTACTTACAAACAAAACTTAACGCTACTTTAAAACTTAACATCTTCACTTGGGGTGATGACTTCGAAAACAAGATGAGTGCAAAAATTCAGTCAGGTGAAAAGTTTGATATCACATTTACATCAAACTGGGCTTGTAACTATCAGCAAAATGCACCTAAAGGCGCATTTGTAGATCTTACTCCTCTAATGGATCAGTATGCTCCAGAGACTAAGAAGATACTTGGCGAAAATGTTATAAAAGGTGCTTCAATCGATGGTAAATTGTATGCAATTCCTACTAACAAAGAAATGGCTCATAACTGGGGCTTCTTAGTTAACAAGGATATGGCAGATAAGTACGGTATTGATTTATCAACAATTAAGAAATTTGAAGATTTAGAGCCAGCTCTTAAAATCATCAAAGAAAAAGAAGCTGCAAACGGAGTTGAAGCTTTCCAGACACTTACTGGTGAATCAGCTTACAGAATTCTTGACTTTGAAAAGTTAGTTGATGATAACGTTCCAGGTGCTTTATATGGTGACGGAAGAGATACAACAGTTGTTAATGACTTCGCTACTCCTGAAGCTATGTCATTATTCACAACTCTTAACAAATGGTACAAAGCTGGATATATCAGAAAAGATGCTGATACTATCACAGACTATGCTCCAGCTAGAAGAGCAGGTAAAGTATTTGCAACTACTGCATCATTAAAACCAGGTAAAGATGCTGAACAATCAATATCTGATGGTGTTAACTGGAAGCAAATTGATATCACTCCTCCAAGAGCAACAACTCGTGAAATGACTGGTTCAATGCAGGCTATTTCAAAGACATCACCAAACCCAGAAAGAGCTCTTATGTTCTTAGAATTAATAAACACAGATGCTTACCTCTGTAACTTAGTTAACTACGGTATAGAAGGAACTCACTATACTAAGATTAACGATACTACAATTGAACAAACTCAAGCTGGTAAAGACAATTACAACAACAGCTTACAGTGGTTATTCGCTAACCAGTTCAATACATACTTATTCGCTACAGAAGATCCTGCTAAGTGGACTAAGTTCAAAGAGTACAATGCAAGTTCAGCTCCATCACCAATTCTTGGTTTCACATTTAATACTGAAAATGTTAAGACTCAGATTGCTGCTTTAACAGCTGTTAAGAAGCAGTTCATGCCTGGTCTAGAAACTGGTAAAGTTGATCCTGCAACAGTTGTTCCTAAGTTTACTGATAAACTTAAAGCAGCTGGTTTAGATGCAGCTCTTGCTGAAATGCAGAAACAAGTTGATGCTTTCGTAGCAAAGAAATAATATAACTTAAAATGAACAGCTTTTTATCAAGTCATATTTGACAAGATGATAGCTGAATGAAAAATGGGGCTAGCGCTAGTATAGCGTTGGCCCCATTTTAATAAATACATAGGAGATTCTATTAAAGTATTCTGCTAATATCTCATGGAGGCTTATAGGGTAACATAAAATGAAAAGTGAAGAGATAGCTAAAATAGCTGGTGTATCGAGAAGCACTGTTTCCAGAGTAATAAATAATTATCCTAATGTACCAGATGAAACAAAGAAAAAGGTATTAGAGGTAATAGAAAAGTATAACTATCAGCCTAATACCTGTGCAAGGG
>JAEZIB010000135.1 GCA_023416275.1 Bacillota bacterium
AAAATGCTTCACCATAAGCCATTGAACCTATTCCACCGGTGATATACATTCTTTTGAAGATAATATTATTCCACATCCTGCGGCATGCTTCCAAAAGTTCTCTGTCACCTGTCAGCCCAGCCACATCTGCCATACCAGACAGCATATATACAGCTCGTACAGCATGCCCTTCTGCGGTATATTGCTCTCTCACAGGAAGATGCGTCTGTGTGTATTTCCTGTTAGACATTTCAAATTCAGGAAAATGGGTAGTATTTCCTCGTCTTTCATATTCAATATCAAAGTAATATGGCTCCTGCCCTCTTTCGTCAAGAAAATATTTACTGAGTTTAAGGTACTTTTCTTCTCCAGTAACTTCAAAAAGCTTCACTAAAGCCAGTTCTACCTCCTGATGACCGTCATAGCCTCGCATTTTTCCAGACTCTAGACCAAATATTGAATCTATATGATCTGCAAACCGGCACATAACATCCAGCAGTTTTCTTTTCCCAGTAGCCTTATAATATGCAACCGCAGCCTCCATCATATGACCCGCAGTATACAGCTCATGGCATTCACAAAGGTTGGTCCACCTCTTCCCTGGCTCCTTAATAGTAAAATAAGTATTAAGATAACCATCGGGCTGCTGGGCTTTCTCAATAAGCTCAATAGTCATGTCAGCCAGCGACTCTAGTTCTTTATCAGGGTGTGTCTCCAATCTGTATGCAACAGCCTCCAGCCACTTTGCAACATCAGTATCCTGAAATACAAACCCGTAAAACTCTCCTTTTTCAAGACCCGCGGCTATTCTGAAATTTTTTATAGCATGGCTTGGTTCAGCATCGCTGACCCTGTCATTGATAGCTTCCCACTGATATGGAATAACCTCGTCATGAACCAGCTTTATATATCGAGACCAAAATATATCATTTATTTTAACTCTTTCTAGAGGTATAGAAGATTGTTTTTCCCTTTGTACCATTTTATTCCTCCAGCAGCTTATTTATTATACCAAAATCAGGCTGGAACATCAAAAGCCAGATGGAACAACCCGATGCAAGTGGTACTACCACAGGGAGATAGAATATCCCGCTGAATATTGCTCTTCCACTTATTTTAGCATTAAGTAACACCGCAATCAACAATGAAAACACTATATTCAGCGGGACACTTCCAAAGACATAGAGTAATGTTGCTTTTACTAAATATAAAAAATATTTTAAGAATTTTATATTATTGGACTTTTTTTAGAATAGTTTCTTGTAACAAGGTAAGGGAGTCTGATAAATTAATGAATACTTATAGGCATTCTCCTCAGATTATTCCAGAAGCAAATACAATATCGACTAAAATTTTATTGAATATTTTTATTTAAAAAACAAAATATATATATTGTAAAAAATATCAAACTATTAGGAGGCAACAAATATGCAATTGCAAACAAATATGCCAGCAATGTCACTCATGCCAAATGGGAATCCACATCAATCCTGTATAGATGCTTGCTTGAAATGTGCTCAGATTTGCGAAGAGTGCTTTAATATGTGTCTACAAGAATCAGATGTTAAGGCTAGAACCAACTGTATGAAGACACTTCAGGACTGTAGCGAAATATGTACAACATCTGCTCATTATGTTTCGAGACAAAGCGGAAGTTTAAAAGAAATTTGTAATCTATGTGCTGATGTCTGTACAAAGTGTGCTTCAGAATGTGATATGTTTAAAGATCAACATTGTAAAACTTGCGCTGATACATGTAAACAGTGCGCTAATGAATGTAAAAAAATGACTAATATGGGCACTATCCAATAAATTTTATAAAAAGCAAAAAAGATATGTGATAAAAAATCGCATATCTTTTTTTATTCTTTACTTGTAGATATGTAAAAAAAACGCTTCAATTCAAGTGAATTACATTACATACACTATTTAAATACGATTTTACTCTTGTGTAAATATATGGTAAAATATTATTGTAGTTTTCCACACAAATCCCATTTATTAGACTAAAGCATAATTATTAAAGGAGGATTAAAAATGAATACTAATTCTAAAATCTTGTCCAAACAAAAGAGGATACTAACGTTTGTATCGGTAATTGCGTTAGTCCTTGTATCAATCTTGTCTGGAACCAGTACTGCTCTGGCGGAGTCAGAAAGTTTATCAAATGATTATACTTCTGCTAATCTAGTGAAAGCTCCAATTCTACCGCAAACCTTTGTTACAGCTACAACTGATTTTTCATTTAATTTATTCAGGAAGTCTATTAACATGGATAAAAATTCTTTAGTGTCACCCACCTCTGTTGATATGGCATTAGGAATGACAGCAAACGGTGCAAATGGAGCAACACTTGATCAGTTTTTGATGTTGCTGGGTCAAAATAAGCTTTCATTAAAGCAGATAAACTATTTTAATTTCCTAATGAGCAATATTTTGAAGGATAGTAGCGGCAACTGTAACATCAATTTAGCTAATTCTATCTGGTATAGAAATAATATAGCTTCCAGTATAAACCGTAATTTTTTACAGGCAAATGCTGATTTTTACAAAGCTTCTATATATAAAGCTGATTTTAATCAGCAAACCACATTAACGGATATCAATAATTGGGTAAATTACAATACCAACGGGCTTATTAAGAAAATAATTAATGAATTAAACCCCGATACAATAATGTATCTGATAAATGCGTTATCATTTGAAGCCGACTGGGAAAAGCAATTTAGTAAAGAGGCTACTGAAGGGTATTTCAAATTGAAAGATGGAAGTAGTGTAAGGACTCCCTTCTTAAAATCTGAAGATGAGACTTATTTGGAGGGTGAAAATGCCACTGGCTTTATTAAGACATACAAAGGTGGCAAGTACAGCTTTGTGGCCATGCTGCCGAATTATAGTACCTCGTTGCAGGATTATATTAATTCACTTGATGCTAACAAGTTTAAAAGCTTTATTGACAGTCGTACTCTAGAGCAAACAGCAGAAGTTAGTATACCAGGATTTGAATATGGATATGATATCAATCTTGTGCAGCCACTAAAGGATTTAGGTTTTGTTGATGCTTTTTATGAAGACAAAGCAGATTTTAGTAAAATGATAAGTACTAATAATGCATATATTGGAGATATTCTACATAAAACCTTTATTCAGTTTAGTGAGGTTGGAACCAAGGCTGGTGCTGTAACAGTAGTTCAGGTGCTTCCGACATCAATTCCCGGGCAACCTGAAAAAAAAGAAGTTTATTTCAACCGCCCATTTGTATATGCAATAGTTGAAAGTGGAACAAACATTCCAATATTTATTGGAACAGTTATGAATCCTACCAGAGCTAATTAAATCAAGGTTAAAATAAATACTTATCATGATTCTATTTTATTATATTTTTTAGGTATTTTACCACTATAATCCTGTATGCTCCTTGTTAACATGTTAATTGTTGACTTATAAATTAAACATTTATTCGGAGCATACCGTCCAGATATGTTAATGAACTGCTTCAAATAAAGCGGAGCAGTTCACTTCGTTATTCCCTGTAGATTGTTATAATGTAAATTCTTAGCACAAAATTATTTTCATATTTTTACAAAATGTTGTATAATGATTATAAACACCACTCTAGAATTTTGCAAAGTTCGATTGGGTATTCAAAATGTCTTTTGCAAAATAAACCAGGATAACAGTAAAAAATATCTTTTTCATTTTTATGCGATTTTTTTGTCAGCTACAAAATAAAAATTTGCTAAAACGAAAAAGCAAATCTATACTGTGCCTTAGTAAAAAGAGGGGTGAAAAGTATTAATTAAATTTATTTTGGGGGGAATGTATTATGTTTTTGAAAAAAGGTTTTAAAAGGAGCTTGTGTTTTATTCTGACGGGGGTCATGGCTTTCGGCATGGTGGCTACTACTAATAGTCCAGTATCTGCTGCTAGTGAGAAGGTTTACAAACCGCTTCCTAATGAGTACAAAATGACTAGTTCAAAACAAGGTACTATTGAAAGGTTAAGTTACAAATGGGGTAACGATACTAAGTATTTTAACGTCTATCTGCCTAACGGATATAACCAGGCTGATACTTCTAAAAAGTATAACGTTGTATATCTGATGCACGGTGGCGGCGAAGATGAAAATTTATTATTCGGAGGCCCAGGTCAGAACAAGGAATTAAAAGTAATCATTGATAATATGATTGCAAAGGGAGATATTAAACCAGCTATATTTGTTACACCTTCATTCTACAAAGGTAATAATGATGTTGCAGGTTTTCCTCAGGAATTAAGCACTACTCTTATTCCGTTTGTTGAAACTAAATATAATACATATTTAAAATCAACCAGTGTTGCGGATATGAAAGCTTCCAGAGAGCACAGGGCATTTGGTGGATTCTCAATGGGTTCAGTATGTACATGGTATACATATATTAACTGCCTTGACTATATTAAATACTTTATGCCTCTTAGCGGTGACTGTTGGGCAATAGGTGGGGGTAATAATAAAGCCGTGGAAAATGCAGCGTATCTGGCAAATGTTGCAAAGAAAGGCGGTTATAAAGCACCACATGACTTCAAGTTGTTCTGTGCTTCAGGCAGTGAAGATATTGCATATCCTAATATGGTACCTCAGATTAATGAATTGAAAAAATTAACAGATACTTTCGTATATTCAAATGATCCTATACAAGGAAACTTCTATTTTATGGTGGCTAATGGTGGTACACATTGGTGGGGTTATATTAACCAGTACATCTACAACCTATTACCAGATTTGTTCCAAGATAATACTCCTGTAGAACCTGTAGAACCAGTAAGTGCTTTCAATAAAATTGAAGCAGAAGATTATACAAGCCAATATGGGGTTGAGATTGAAGACAATACATCTGATACTGGTAAAAACATTGGATATATCCAAGATGGAGACTACACTGTTTACAATGTTGATTTTGGTGACGGTGCTACTGGATTCCAAGCTAGTGCAGCAAGTGAATCAAACGGTGGAAACATAGAGATTCGTTTGGATAGCCTAACAGGTACATTAGTTGGAACATGTGCTGTGGCTAGCACAGGCGGGTGGAAGACATTTACAGATGTATCCTGCGATATTAGTAATGTTACTGGAAAACATGATGTATACCTCAAATTTACTGGCGAAAGTGATTATTTAATGAACTTAGACTGGTTTAAATTTGACAAATCAGCAACTCCAGTTGGTAAAATAGGTGATATTAACTCTGATGGTTCAATAGATTCATTAGATTTAATGTTAATAAAGAAACATCTATTAGGTGCAGGAGAAATTGAAAACACTGCATTAGCTGATTTAGATGGAAATGGCACAGTTGATGCCCTTGACTTTGCAGTAATGAAAAAGTATTTACTTGGTATCATAACCTCATTCTAAAATAGAGACTCTGAATATAAAAACTTAGAATTATCAATATTAGAGCTTATTGCCAGATTTAGCCTGAAACGCCTGAAACATGTTTCAAATATCTGGCAATAATTTTTTATCAAAATTTTATTTTCAGATAAAACATAATCAAAAAGAATTAGAAAGCAATTTAATACACAAAGTTACATTTGCATTTATTCCCAATTAATTCAAAAAAATCAAATTGTATTCACTAGATATCCACCAATAAAAGCGGCTTTATAGCACCGCTTTTATTTTCGTAAAATTAATATTATAAACTACTTGTATTTCTTCTCAAGCCGTTCTAACATTTCAATATACTTATTTTGGAATCCAACCTTACTCATATCTTCTTCAAACTTATCGCACTCACTATTAACATTATTTAATGTTTCTTCACTCAATTCTCTTTTAGCAAAAGTATAGGCAACCTTATCTTCTTTATCAATATGTCTGGATAATAAATGAGTATAGGATACAGCGTTTGCAATAACATCAAGTTTTGCTTCAGCATCACCAGCTTTAACTTTGACCAACGCTTCTTCAAGCTCGGTCATAAATAATCTTCCAAGATCATGCTCTACAAGCATTCCATACTTAATTAGTTTCTCAGCTGCACCTCCAATTTCATCTACCATTCGATTAAATAATATTTTTTCTTCCTTTCCATGATGATGCTTATCTGCATAATTTCTCACAAAGTCAATCATATCTTTAAAGTCTGTATAATCAATATCTTTTCCATTCATAATGGCTAAGCAGGCTTTTCTTATAACCTCTAACATCCTTTTAATGTTTTTATGCTCGTTAACCATCAAATCAATTCCATCCATAAAATCACACCTTTTGTATCGTATTTATACCATTTTCTGTACTAGTATATTTATAGCCTGTATCACTTAACAATCCGTTAATCCAAGCGTCTCTAAGGTAATAATAATTTTTAACATCCCCCTGAACCTTAACCCAGTAATCTTTATGAATATCTATAGTAGTCTTCCAGATAATCATAGTTTCACTGCTTTCAGTTACTTCACTTACTCTGTCGCAGGGCATTCCTTCAAGCATATAATCAAAAATAAGATTAAATAACTCCTCAGATGTTCTTTCTTTTTTTTCATGTACTTCCATTACATTAGCCCCATTTTGATAAAAAACAGCAGCAATCTCTTCTTTTGTAAGAATCTTATCCCTAAGCAATTCTGTTACTACAAACGCTAATCTGCTTTCTACACTTATTATTCTTTGCTGAAGCCAGCCATGAATATTTGAATGCTCTATTTCATTTTCTAGTGAGCCTGTTACAGGAAATCCATATTTGGAATGACTTTCACTTAACAGAATCTCACTGTTATATCCCTTCTTTTGAGCTAGCTCTACAACAGCTTCTATCAATTTTTCATGTAATTTTATTTTATCGTAAAGCCAATAATGGATTTTCCCTAAAAATGCGCTCATAAAATTTTCTCTCCTTATTTTACGGATTCATTCAATTCCTTAATAATTTCATCAACATTTATTCCATGAACTTGACATGCTTCTTCTATTGTTTCTGCCTGAGCTGATGGACATCCTACACAGCCCATACCAAAACCAGCTAGAACTTTTACGCTTTCAGGATGATTTCTAACAACTTCACCAATGGTCATTTCTTTTAATATCTTCATATCTTTTTCCTCCATCTACTAATAAATATATATTTCAATTATAGGATTAACAATTTCTTTATTAAGTATCAATAGATGCAAAAATTCTTTTCTAACCTAAAAGTGGATATAGTTCTCTCTCTTCCCTTTCCACTCTATTTGAAAGAGCACTAAATATCCTTTCTGTATCTTCATTAAAATCTCCAATGTTTTGCTTTATTTTGCTTGATGTATTATACTTTGCTTTATATTCATCATATCCTTTACTAACTTCACTCATCTCTTCGTAATATTTCTTTCCAAACATATTTAATGCTGAATCTGAACTATTCAAAAGATATGGATACAAATGATTATCTTCACTTAATAAATGTATTTTCAGCTTACCTGATATGGTATTTATACTCTTAACAATCTGTTCAATGTTTTTTTCTACCGTATTATTCTTTATATCCTTCAATATGTAAACTGCTAAATCTATTATCTCATTATGCTGTCTTTTTAAATTAGTTAAGTCCATATTCATTCACTCCTCTTCCTGCCTCATTTGTTTGTATAATACCACATATAAAACTTAGTTTTTGTATCCCCTGCTACAATTAATAAAAAACGCAAAAAAGCCATACAATCTGCAAAAGAACTGTGTTTACAGGCTTGCATGACTGTATGGTTTGTGTTTTGTACTTTATTTGGGCTTGCCCCCTTATTTAATTCCTCAAAAATCTAAAAGAGAGGAGGCGACGTTCTTTGAAGTTTTATGTGTGGAGATTAACATGTCTCTAGGGATTGATGCGTGTCAAATCTTATGCCATCTCAAATAATATTTAATACCCTGTGGAAATGCACAAAAATTCCCATATCATTTTATGGAATATACGTAGTTATTCAGTTGCAATACTGACAACAGCTCCGCTATTATTGCCTGTGACCACCCATACTTTATCCACATACGCTTCCTTATTTATTCCCTCTGCTAGCTTATTAGCTTCAAGTATGTTTTCCGCAAAACCGAATACAGCAGGTCCCCACGATGACATTCCTATTCCTTGAAAGCCATGACTTTTAAGTAATTCCATTGACTTATGCACAGCTATGTCTGCATATTCAATTTCTTTTCTTTTAAATCCTACACTTTGGTATTTAACAAGTGATTCACAAAAGGAAGAAAAATTATGCGTCACCACTGATGGTATCATACCCATTAATGTCCATTTACACGCTTCATCTACCTCACATACGGGAACAGGAGTAAACTCCTTGAAAAGCTTCCATTCCTCAATTCCGTTAATCCTCTTCTTCTGTTTCGGAACTACTATACATATCCCCCATTGAGGAAACTCATGTCGTGCGATTAAAGGGGGTAATTTTTTAAACGCAAACATACTACTCGGTCCGAAGGAAGTTTTTTCATAATTCCATAAGCGTCCTCCTTCTACTATAAACCCTCCAACATAAAATGAGTAGACACCTACAGCTGAAGTTCCTCCTCTTTGTACCAATGTAGCTAATTCCAACGAATTGATTTTCAGGTCAAAATAAGCTGCTATAGCTTTTGCGACAGATAATGCGCATTGAGTTCCTAAACCCAGACCTATATGGGACATGGAATTGGTTTTTATATCGACTTTGAAATCAAAATCTTTTATTATTTCAGAAAGCTTATCTATAGCATTCTTACAAATGATAACAGTATCTTCCGAACCATTTATACAGAGTCCATGATTTGGGGAAATGGTTACTTCAACGGATGGCTCGCCAATACTAATCCCAACACCACCATCCACCCTTGGTGAAATAGCACTCAAATCCATCAATCCAAAATGAAGCCTGGAACTGCTTTTTACTGTTACTGTTTTCACAAATCACCTTCCATTAACAATATAATTTAGTAAACTTTCTCGTTTACTTTATTTTACAAATTCCCTGAGATACTCTTTTGTTTCTTCAGGCCCACCTACCAAGTGGCCTTTCATGCCAATAGAATCAATTCCATATATATCTATATGCCACCGATCCCCTACGGCAACCACATTCTCTGGAGGTGTGCTATGAGCATCCGCAATATGTTTATACAGCTTAATAGAAGGTTTTCCGCTACCTATAGATGAATCTATCTCTTTATCGGGACACCATAATCCATCTATGAGGTCTGCAATCCCAATGCATTTTAGAATCCGAACTGAAAGTAAATAGGTTGTGTTTGTAGCAACATCAAACCAAACTTTTCCCTTTAACTTTTTTAAAATGGAGACAAATTCTCTATCTTCGTTTATGTATTTTTCAGGGAAAATTACCTTATTAGAATATTCCAGCCAATCAAATATGCTAATGTTGATGCTTGTAAGCACAAAAAGTTCAGATGGCTTTACTCCAGTTGCAGCCTGTAATTCACTATATTTACTTTTAAAAAGCTGTTCAGCTTCCTCCAAACTGATTTTCTTTTTACTTGATATCAAGTTTATAAAACATTCTTCAAAATCCATCTGAAGTCTATTATTTAAATATATAGTTCCATCTAAATCAGAAATGATTCCTCTAATATTCTCCACTGTTTTCACCTCCTATGGCAAACTGGAACATTTAGAGCAATTGATACATTGGTCGTAAATATACTTTCCTGTGGTATGGGACAACACTAGTGAAACTCTCTTTTCCCCTTTCCACATGTCACTAATGTGCTCTCCAGCAACAATATCACCTAAAATGAAGATATCATCAATGTCCATAGTACATGCATGCCCTTTGCCTTTTACATCAATGTACAGCTTTGAATTTAAAAAATCGCAGTTCATCACAAGAACGGACTTTTTTGCTATCTGCGATTCCAGACCATTAGCATGATTTGAAAAGTTGTGCGGTCCCCTTACATGAATATCATCCACTAAAGGCGCCCAAAAATCAATAAACTCATTCTTTTCAGAAAACGATTCGGGATGATTTACAAAACTAACTGTTACAGTAGGAGAAAAGTCCCATCTTTTCTGCGCTTTTCCTTCTTTTAGCTTTTCAGCATATATTCTTGTTCCATTAACAACCCTTTGAAACAAAGTTTCTGTGCCCCCACGGATTTTTTTATATAAGTCAGCAGTAAATGCATCTATGCTAACCTCCAAAATATCAGGTGGATAATTCAATAAAGATTCAAGTATTTTATCGTCCATCAACATTGTTCCATTTGTGATAATATGTGATGACATAGTTCTGTATTGAGACATCATAAACAGAATTTGACCGAATTTTTTATGCAAAGTAGGTTCTGAAAGCCCTAATATCCGGATATTTTTAACATTAGCTTCTTTACATTGGCTTAGAAGTATTTTAAAATTGTCCAATGACATTTCTTCTGTGTCCTTATTACTTATCTGTCCATATGCACACTGGGGGCACTGCATGTTACATTGGCTATTAATAGTGACTACTATCGTTCTCAGTTCAGAAACATATATCATATATTACCCTATCTTTAAAAAATTTAATCCAATTACGAGCATTCTTCTAGTTTCGGACAAACGGACATTTCCCATGCATTTTGAAAGTATTCTTCATATACTTCGAAACATTTCTTCTGATTAATATGATATTTTTCAAAAAATACAGGTGCATCTTTGCCTTCACCAAGAAAGCGGGACCTTACATAAATAACATCGTTAAACCGAACAATAGTCACAGATGCACACCCTTGAAACCATCTGGCTTCAACTGATGATTTATCCTCTTTGACAAACCTAGCATATGTATCTTTTCTTCTCGGCTGATACTTTTTAGCCAATTCTATTATCCTTTTAGTCATTTCATACACATCATTTTTGACATTGTTTAAATCCCGGCCTTCCTGCTCTGCCATAATCTTCGTAGAAATCTGGCGTGGATCCTGAACAATGATTCTGATTTCACTGTGACTTTTTTCTATTATCTTCTCCAACTGCTCTTTGTAAAACCTATAGAGACTAAATCCTATAATATCAATTTTAATATTTTCACTATCTTTATACATATTCAACAGATTTGTAAATTCATCTGTTAGCTGTCGCTTAAATACGCATCGGTTAATGGGTTCATCTACAATAACTTTACCTAATACAATTTCATTAATTTTTGAATTTAATTCACGCAGTGTCTTGCTCATTTGTATCTGCTTCAAGTTTGAGTCATTATCATCAAAGTATTTAATAATACTGAAGGCAAGGCTAGACAGTCCGCCTGCAATTAGCGATGTTGAAATGGATAGGCACACGGCATCATTAGGCTTTGCAAACAATAAAGCTAAGCCTGCAACCAAAGTCAATAAACTTGCGAGTATATATATGGCAACCTTCACACTAACGTCCTCCATATTCTTCAAATAGTTTTGAAATCAAGTCTACTATTTTTACCGGATTTCGGGAAACAGTTGTCTCAGCAGACAGCAATACCCCATCAATTCCAGAGCTTATTAAATGACATATATCAGAGAGTTCAGCTCTATACGGAGTCCAGTTTGTATCTGCACTTTCCATTAACTGTGTACCGATATATACCGGTTTGTTATGCTTTCTAGCCATGGAAATGGCATCTATTTGATATCGGTAAAAGTCTTTAGCTCCACTTTGTAATGCCAAATCTCCCCTTCCGATTAGCAATTGATCTGATCCTCCAATTATATCCTCAATATTCTTTATAGCCTCCACGGTTTCAATTTTTGAAACAATTTCTGGGTATACAGAGCTATTTAGCATAGAATGAAGGTATTCCCTTATCTCATTTACTTCTTTGGAACGGTTTACAAACGAAACTAATATTTTGTCAAACAAAAATTCCTTGTTATACGTTAAATACTCCTTGTCCTTAAAAGAGAAACTATCATAGGCTCCCCTCCCTCCTTCAACAGTCAGTCCTCTCTTTTGCTTTAAACAACCTGTTAGTAAAGAAACTGCTTTATAATATCCTCTACCAGTTTCAATAACCTGAAAGGCAATTTCTCCATCTCCAGCTACGACTATACTACCATCCTGTATCTCCCCTAAATCCTTACAAGCATCAATATGGATAATCATATCCTTCTTCTCATTTATGGGTTCTATAGGTTCGTATACAAAATACACGTTATCATTTTCCTCTAGATGTATCGGCTCCTGGTTTAATGTACGCGGTTGATTTCCTGGTAAATCCATTATTACATTAACGTTTTTGTTCATATCAGAAGCAATTTTTTTTACGGTTATTGCCTGATTCACCTGCCACCGAGGAGTCTCCTTTGAAAATGGAAATCGGAAGGCTGTCACACCATGTTTGATTAAACAACTAATGATTTGCTCCGAAGCACATGAAGGTCCCATTGTAGCAATGATTTCAAAATTCAAACTCATTTTCTTTTCCTTCCTCAATCAGAATTCTTTCGATTTGCCTGATGGTACTATTTATATCTTTATGATTATCCAATATATAATCACAAAGTTTTATAGTCTGTTCTGCTCCCCAACTCTTTTCCACCTGATCTCTATACCTGATTTTACTTAAAGTATCTTCTCGTTCGCTGTTTTCAGTCTGTAGGTACCGTCTTTCTTCACGGACCCAATCTTCTACCATTAATCCAACAGAAACTGCATTAAATAGGTTATCTTTCAAATAATACAGTTCTTCCTTTAGCCTCGGGCCTAATATTATACCATACCTATTTATCTCTTTCGCCTGTTCAAAAGCCTTCTTTACAAATGTGAAGTACTCTCCTTTTTTAAAAGTGTAATCTGCATATTCTAACGGATTTTTAAAATTTGAGTTCTCTTTTGCTCCTGCAATGACATAGCTCCCTATCTCAATGACGGGCATATCCATTTTTACTGATAACGCCCTGGCAATGGTTGTCTTTCCTGCTCCGGGAAGACCTACTAATATCAAGTGTCTTTTGGGTAATTTGTTCACTTCCATTACAATAGAATTTTCCTTTCAAAAAGCCGTATTGTTTCATTAAAATTTTCGAGGAAATAGTATTTGCGCCAGTCCCATTGATTTGCAACATTCCACTGCAGAGCTAGGAATTTACGTATATATTGTGATTCAATAATGGGTGTAACATAGGAG
>JAEZIB010000158.1 GCA_023416275.1 Bacillota bacterium
CAAATGCTACTGACTCACAGAATGCATCACAAAGCTTACTTAACACAAAGGGACTTATAGCAGTATATGCATCAAATGAAGCTTCAGTAAATGGTATACTTGCAGCTACTACTGACGGTAAAGACCTGGACAGAAACACCGGCAAATACAAGAATATCGCAGTTGTTGGTTTCGATGCAGGAAAAGCACAGAAAGCTGCTGTTAAGAATGGCTGGTTCCTAGGATCGGTAACACAGGACCCATACCAAATAGGTTATCTTGCTGTTGAGCTTTCTTATAAGGCAATAAAGGGAGAGGCAGTTGCAGATGCAGACACAGGTTGCAAGTTCTATAATGCAGCCAATATGGATCAGGCTGATATAGCAATGTTATTGTATGACTAGTATTAAGTAGATAAGCTCAACTTTCCATTGATAAGTTTAACACCTACGATTTTTAACTGGGAAAGTTGAGTAAATAAGCACATAAGACCTCCCGATAAGTTAACCGGGAGGTCTTATATAACAATTAATTTATTGAATGTATCAGAAGACATAAATATTGACTTTTGAAATCTGATTTATATAAAGGCATCGTAGTAGAGTACTTCTACTTAAAAATACTCTTTAGGCAAGGCGAATATAAGCTTTGCCTTATTCTTTTTACTACTGATATTTAAAGTATTATTATAGTAACAGCGAATTCATTAACATAAACGTTTGGAGAATTCCCATGAGACTATCTGAAATTAGAAAAGTATATTATAACAATGGTATTCTTACCGATGCACAAATGAAATCCTCAAGGAATATTTCAATTTACGAAGGTTGTACGGCTAGAAGTATACTTACCTTGACAAGTGGCGCATTCCTTGTGGGGTTTGCACATTACCTTGGGGCAAGTAACCAAATAGCTGGTATTGTTGCTGCAATACCAGTACTTGCTGGTATTATTACTGCCTTCTCACCAATATTGTTTGAGAGATTGACCAATAGGAAGTTGGTTACCTGTTTATTTTGTTTTATTGGCAGACTACTATTGGGGTTAATGATTGTATTACCATTTATAAAAGTAACCCCAACGGCAAAGGTAATCATGTTGATTGCCATGTTTTTAACCGCAAATTTATTTCTTGCCTTTACAATGCCTGCGGCACAAACGTGGATACTTGGAATTACTCCTGATACAATAAGAGGATCATATTGTGGGCGACGAGAATCAATTGTGTTGGGGACTGTTACAGTTGTGTCGCTCGTGGTGGGTCAGGTACTAGACTTTTTTGATAAATCAGGACACCCGTTGGCTGGCTTTTCAATATTATTTACCTTGGTAATTGTTATGGCTGTGATAAACTTCATTTTATTCTCAAGTATGAGTGAACCATGCAATATATTATCAAATAGTAAGATATCTGTTAAAAATATATTTTCCACTCCTCTCAGAAATAAGAGCTATATGAGAATAGCTTTACTTATGGTAATTTGGAATGTCGGTTTTCAATTGGCAGTACCATTTACTTATGTATATATGGTTTCAGCTTTACACTTAGGGTATGGCTTTATAACGTTTATGTCTGTGCTTGCATCAGCTTCTAGTGTGGTTTCGGTTCGATTCTGGGGGAGACTTGCGGATAAAAGGAGCTGGATGTTCCTATTTAAGCTAATGATGGTTATACAAATATTATGTTTCTTCATTTGGTTTTTCATAAATGGCAGTACGGCGTTAATTCTATTACCAATTACACATATAATAGGCGGATCAGCAATTTCAGGTATAAATATCTCAATAAACAATATTCAGTACAACCATGCTCCGGTAGAGAATAAAACCGTATATATGGGGTTTTCCTCTGCGGCTAATGGTATTTTTGGTTTTGCTGGAACTTTAGCAGGCTCATATCTACTAAAATTAGTAGAGAATTATAATATAGCTGTTTCAGGCTTCAATGTTGGGAATATGCAGTTGCTATTCGTTCTGGCAGGTTTAATTCTTCTTTTCGGCATTATATTCTTATCACATGCCTACTGAGAATATATGTTACTTGAGTGAACATTACTAGTCGATAGGTAGATTATCTTAGGTCATTATACTTAAGAGTTTCAGACTAAAAGGGTTGGTGTATTTTTCAACGTTACTGGGTCTGAGGCAATGCCTAAAAGAGATGCTATCCCTGATATGCAAGCCCTTATAGAAATTCGTGGTATGGATTGATGACACTGAATTGGGAATTGTAGATATCTACATAGATGGGGCTTTGGTACGAGGTGAAGTTTTTCTATAGTAGGGCTCGCGAAATTCAAAGACTTTTACGACAGCAGGATTTGTGACAAAACTAATTATAAAAGGTGACACATCTATGTTATAAAATTGGCTCATATTATATACTTTTTGTGATAGTATTAATTATAACTCACAATAAGTCTATCAATCATGAGTGAATAGAAATAGGATTTGTCTAATACTAATTTGTATTAAAATGTGGAATTACATTTGTTGGAATATCTGTTTCACTCTTTGCCGCAGATTCAATAATTTCCATTGAAAATAAACTCATAGATTCAGTATCTGCAAATACAATTTATGAGCAATATCAAAAAAACATATCTAGTATGTCGTCAATAGGTATAGAAGACAATTTAAAAGAAGAAAATATAGGCTTTGGGTCTTTTACAGGAGATGCACTGTGCAGAATGGCATACGGATTTGATAGTAATCCAAGCAAAACAATCACAAGTAACTTTATTGAAGAATCAGGATTTTCGGCACTGAAGGACAGGACACAGGTAAATGTATATGCAGTATCAGCTCCAGAGAGCACATAGCAACTTGATGAAAGATATAACCATTTGGCTTCACTTCCAGCTGGACTAAGAGAAATTGAGGATGAACGGATAGCACTTCATTACCACATATCAAGAAAAGCAAGCTCAACAAAATATTATATCAGTGTCGGTATGCCTGACCATGATGAGGATCTATCAGATGTAGCAGCTCTCTTTTAAGAAGATGCAGTAGTTATAGGAGGAGATATAATACAAGAGGTAGTTAACTCACATCTTACACCAGGGGCGAAGATGTGCAGGGGGAAGAAATAGAGGTATATGTACTTGAAAGATGGCTGTGGAAATTTTATGAATTTTTGTATATTATTCTACGGCTATCTTTTTATGTTGGCATAACTATATAAAATAAGTAAAAAAATTCTATATATTGAAGGATATTGAGGGTGTGGTGTAGAAATAGAGGGGGTAGTGAATAGGATTTAAACGAGTTTGTAAAAATGTGATTGATATTATGGCTATAATGGGAAGCGTGCGCCTTGTTTCCGAACAATCTGTATAGAAATATACAATAAAATCGGACTATGAGCGATAGAAATAAAGCAAGTAGAACTTGTCACTTGAATTGGTAGGGGAAGTACCTGCCTGACCCCGTGTGAGGGGTAACAAAATCTCTAATACTCCGACGTGCATAAACAATACCATGTTTGTTGTACGAAGCTCGGTGAAGCTGGGGAAAACGCTATCTGTGATGATAGTAAGTACGCTGGGGGCTATAAAGCAGTCAAGTTCAGAATGTCTTACAGACTGACGAATTACCTGAAAGTACGGCTCGTAAATTATAGGGTTTTCAATTAAGAAGAAATCCGCCTCGTGAGAGGTACTGCCGTTGAATTACATTTACTTCCGTGGAATTCAACTGAAAACCGGAAAGGTCAAAGGCTTTCAAAAATAAAATCACACTGGTCGAAAGTGGCAGTCGGGTTAAAGGGTAGAACTAAAACTGTATGAAAAGCTAAAATGACAGGAACAAGGGAACTGCAATAGGATATGTGAAAATAGCGTAATGGTTGGTATACCAGTCCTAATCAATAGGAAATGATTGATTAAATTGCAGGGCAGCAGCCTGTAGTAGTAATGAAGCTTCTGTAATGGAAGTGGAGCGAAGGGGCATAGTCAGTACAGTAAAACATGTGACCAGTCTGTCAAGGAAGCCGTAGGCAAAACTGACTAAAACCATAAAACACCAAATCGAAAGGAGGCGGTGCAAATGGCACAAGAATTTGACTACTTAAAATCTGAAGCAGAACTGCGAAAAAAGATTGATGAGTTATATGGTATTGCAAAAACATTAGTTAAAGGAGGTAATAGACCCTCTTTCAGAGGATTGATTGAAATCATAGCGTCTGAAACAACAATTGTTACGGCTATACATAATATTAAGTCTAACAAAGGAAGTAAAACCCCTGGAGTTGACTCAAAGACAATGCAAAAGGATTATTTAGAAAAACCCTATAAATGGGTTATAAAAGATATACAAGGAGCATTCAAAAAGTTTACTCCCCAGAAAATCAGACGTGTGTATATTGATAAACCTGGAAAAGCAGAAAAACGGCCATTAGGCATACCCTCTATTAGGGACAGGATTGTACAAGAATGCATTAGAATAGTGCTTGAACCAATTCTTGAAGCACAGTTCTTTAATCATTCATACGGGTTCAGACCTATAAGAGATACACAAATGGCATTGCAACGAATAACTGATTTGGTTCATGACACGGGATACTACTGGGTGATAGAAGGTGATATAAGCAAATGCTTTGATAAAATCAATCATGGTATATTAATTAAACGCCTATATCACATGGGGATAAAAGATAGACGATTGCTTCAAATTATTAAAACAATGCTTAAAGCTGGTATCATAGGTGAATGTGAAATCAATGAAGATGGAACCCAACAAGGCGGAATAATATCACCATTACTTGCCAATGCCTATATGGATATGTTTGATGAATGGCTATCAAATCAATGGGAGAACAAACGAACTCAGTACAACTATTCCATCCAATGGGGGAAAATGGCAGCATTAAGGAAACGTAGCAATTTAATACCATCATATTTGGTAAGATACGCAGATGACTTTTGTGTAATAACTGACAGCAAAGAGCATGCTGAGTTTTTAAAAGGTCGTATACAAGAGTTTTTATATGATAGTATGAAACTAAAACTATCCAAGAAAAAAACACTAATAACTGATGTGCGCAAGGATTATATACACTTTTTAGGTTACGAATACAAAGTGGTTAGAGGAAAAGCAAAAAAAGGTTATATCACAAGGACAATACCTGACAGGAATCGTTTGAAGGTAAAAGTAGACGATATATGTGAAGAGATTAAAAATATCTATATACATGCAAGTAGGGAACAGGTTATACATAATATCAACCTGATTAACAGTAAAATACGGGGATTAGTAAACTATTACAGCAATTGCTCATGGGTGAATGTAGCTATGCAGAAGATTGGTGATAGAGTAGCCGTGGTTGCATATGGACGATTAAAGCAGTATAAGGGGAAATGGATTCCTGCTAATTACACTTATAATTTATACAATGTGCATAAGAACTACACACAGAAAATCCCTGCAATAGAATATGAAGACATGTATATAGGAGTAACGAAGTTAACGTTTTGCAAATGGGAAAGAATTTACCAAAAGAACCAACAAGAAACACCTTTCACGGAGGAAGGACGCAAATTATACTTCAAACGTACAAGGAAAAAACGACAGAATGCAAGGATAGACGAATTGCTGACAGAAAAGGTATCAATGCTTATAGCACGAGGAGTTCTTGATAAGAATGATAATTTTGAATTTTATATGAATCGAGCTTATGCATTAAACCGCGATAAAGTTAAATGTAGGTGCTGTGGTAAGTGGCTATATACTGGTATAGTATGTACCCACAGAATAAACCCGCACTTGCCAATTAATAAAATTAACAAAGTGTCTAACCTTGCATCAATGGATAAGGATTGCTTTGATATGGTCAATAATGCAACAGAAGATATTAGCCACTTACAACCAGAAATACGCAGAAAAGTAGAGAGTTTTAGGAAACGACTTGGGAAATCACATGAAATTGCTGTATAGATGGAACGCCGTATGATGGGAAACTATCACGTACGGTGTGAACCGGGGGAAAAGCTGCTCTGACTGCCACTATTTTGGCAAAAGCGGTAGCTTACCTATCGGTATTAGCTGATGTGTGTATTACTTGAGAAAACAAAATTATTAATTCTACTATTTCTAGACAATGTATAATAACTATTTTATTTATGAATAGGAAAAGTTCTAGAAAACTAATTTGGAGGCAATATGGATAATTTAAATGTACTACACCAGATAAATGAACTTAAAAATATATTATCATATTCTAAAAATATAGGATTCTTTTTTGGGGCAGGTTCTTCTTGTGCTTTTGGATTACCAAATATTTTTTCATTAACTACTGAAACGTTTTGTCGACTAGATTCGGATAATAAGATTGTGTTTCAAAACACAGAAAAATGTATAAAAGAATTGACAGGTAAATCAAAAGTTAGTGTTGAAGATATATTAAACTATATTCGTCAAATTCGTAATATTACATATGGGCGCTCTGATCGAGAATATTGTGGAATTACAGGTGAGCAGGCTGGAAAATTAGATAAAGAAATTTGTAATAATATTTTTGCTATCATAAAAGAAAAAGAGGATTCAGTAGATATAGAGTATATTCGTAAATTTTTTGCTTGGTATGATTCATCGAATCGTAACTATATTAAAGAGATATTTACTACTAATTATGATATGTTACTAGAAATGGCAATGGAAGCTAATTATATTTCATATTATGATGGTTTTACTGGCAGTTATGAACCTTTTTTTAATCCAGAAAGTATTGAAAGCTTTCCGTCAGTAATGGATTCAACAGGGAAATGGATACGTTTATGGAAGATTCATGGTTCGTTAAATTGGACATATTTGCCGGAAACAACTACATGTCCAGCAAGAATTGTCCGTTTAAGCAAAATCGATAATCCTAAAAATGAGTTGATGATTTATCCATGTAAAGAAAAGTACAACTTATCGAGAAAAGAACCGTTCATTTCATATCTTGATAGACTTAAAAATTATTTACTTCGTGGAGAACTTCTGTTTATTTTTTCAGGATATTCATTTTCTGATCAGCATATAAATGAAATTATTTTAAATTGTTTAAGACAAAACAACCGTCTTTACGCGGTAGTATTTTGTTTTGATGATACACAAGTAAATGAGATGGAGCGATATGCAGCTTCACATTTAAATCTTTGCGTTATGGGACCTACAAAAGTGATAGCTAACGGAAAAATTTTCTCATGGGAATTTGACGATTCAGAAGAAGAGAAAGACGGTTATGAATTTTATTGGGATACTGCAGATGAAAAATTAATCTTAGGTGATTTTAAAAAACTAATTGATTTTTTTGTTGAAAATTCAGGCAAACGCTCTGTGATAGAGGAGGCTATACATGCAAAGTGATATCACTTACCTTGGAAAAATTATTCGGGTCGATTCAAATTCCATTGAAGTTGAAGTATGTGATAGTATACCTTCATCAAGCCCAATTATTAGTGGAAAAGTTTACAAAATAGGTCAGATTGGTACATTTGTAAAAATTCCTGTGGGTAATGTTATTTCATTTGGAATTGTAGCTTCTGTAAGTAATACACCAAGTAATTTAAATGATTCAGAAATACAAAAAAATATTGGAAGTAGATTCCTAACTGTTAATTTAGTAGGAGAGAAAGTTGGAAGTAAAAATTTCGAAAAAGGGATAGGATTGTATCCTACAATTAATGATGAGGTTCATATAGTTACCGACGAAGATCTTAGAGAAATTTATGGTGAAAAATCCGTAGGATTGATAGAAGTTGGGAAACATTCGTCATCTGATAACTTAAGCGTATATCTAGATTTGCATAAATTAATACTTCGACACTCTGCCATCTTAGGTTCTACTGGCAGCGGAAAATCTAATAGTACAGTTGCAATTATAAAAAAGATAATTTCAGATTCAAAAAGTTCAAGAATTGTTTTAGTTGATCCGCATGGTGAATATGCCTCTGCATTTCCAAATGCAAGAGTTTTCAAAATAAACGATATAAACAATCCACTATATATTCCATTTTGGTTAATGAATTATGACGAACTAGCCTATTTTTTAGTGGGAGCAAAGCCTAATGATGAACAAAAGCCAGAATATAGGCAATTCCGTGAAATGCTTACAAATGCAAAGAAGCAACATTGCAATTTGAGAGCAGGGAATGTTAATACAAATTATATTACTGCAGATTCGCCAATTCCATTTAGCGTAAGAAAGCTTTGGCATGATATGAATTGGTGGCTGAATGCAACTTTTGATGCTATTGCATATGATGAACAGACAATAGGTAACGCACATGTTATAAATAACGGTAATTATGAAAATCTAGAGCCTGCTCAATTTGAATCCTATTTAACTAAAGATCCCAAAAAGCCACCGTTTAAAAGTAAGCATCAAGAAATGTATGCTTATGAGAAAAAAATGTTGGCTCGTTTGAAAGACAGTAGGTATGATTTCTTATTTTATCCTGGTGAATATAAAGATGAAAATTCATCTAAAGATTTACATGATCTTTTACAGGAGTGGATTGGTAACAATGAAAGACTAACAATTCTTGATTTAAGTAATGTTCCTTTTGAAGTGTTAGATATAACAGTAGGATTAATTACTCGTTTTATTTATGATAGTATGTTTTGGGGGAGAAATGAGACTTACACAGGTAGAAACAGACCTTTACTAATTGCCTATGAGGAAGCACATACCTATCTTGGTAAAAACGACAATACTATATATGCTAAAACTGCAGTAGAAAGGATTTTTAAAGAGGGTCGAAAATTTGGCATTGGTGCGATGGTTATCTCACAAAGACCATCTGAGCTATCAGAAACAATTTTAGCACAAGTTGGAACTTTTTTAGCACTGCGTTTAACAAATTCTACTGATCAATCTATTGTTAAATCAATGGCTCCTGACAATATGAATAGCCTTATAAACTTGTTACCATCACTAAGGATTGGTGAGGCTGTTGTTGTAGGAGAAGCTATCACCATTCCCTCTAGAGTAAAACTACCGATACAAAATCCAAGACCCGATAGTGCTGATCCAAAACTTATTGAAAGCTGGAATAAAGTATTCAATGGTAATTCAGATGATTATAGAGCAGTTGTAACTAAAATTAGGGAAAAACATTTTTAAGGGGGTTATTAAGTATGGAAAGAAAATATGTTGAATCTACGATGATTGAGAGTATTGGGTATGATTTCTCAACAGGAACGTTAGAAATTGAGTTTAAATCTAGTCATGCAATATGGCAGTATTCTGATTTTCCAGAATATATGTGGTATGAATTTGAATCCGCAGAATCTATCGGCAAGTATTTTCATGCAAATATTAATAAAGAATTTACACCAAAAGGATCTCGAGTGGGATGAAATTCTTCTTGGTCGATTTTAATTCATATTACTTAAAGAGGGGTAGCAACTTCTTATAATTCTCGGTATTACGAAACTTTTGTTTCATTCGAAGAGAGATAGCTCGATCTCGATAATATAGGAAGGGGATATAATGATAATAAGATACAAGTAAGTGCATAATATGAATTATTTTTATAAGTTATAATTTACTTTTAAAAAGGATGTTTTTTATTAACGAAATAAAACAATATGCTGAGCAATGGAATACTAGCGCACAGTTCTTTTATGAGAAGAAATACTATCAGTGGATGTGCGAAAAGCTGATAGGTTTCAAAACAGTTATGGAAATCGGTTGCGGTACAGGATATAGCACCCTTGCTCTTATTCATAATGGGCATAAAGTCGTTGCAATTGATAAAAATCTTGAATGTATCATGGCAGCCAAAAAGTTGACTGCTGATAATGGGTATACGGAGGAAAATGTGATTTTTCTTGAAGGAGATATTGCTGACGCACATTTCAGGGAACAAACATTGTCTAGATATGCTTGTGATATAGTGATATGTTGGAATGTTGGATCGTATTGGAATAAGCAAATGATTCAGTCATATGTACCATACGTGCTAGAATATGGCTTGAATATCGGCCAAATAAAGGAAAATCCAGAATCTTCTTATTCTGAGTTGATTATATGGGATGCATGCAGGATTTCTCATGTAACGGGTGTGCCTATACATATCATTGATCGAAGCGGAGAAATAATCACTGAGGATGCAGACCCTTATTACCATGCACTGAAAGATGAATTTCATTTTTCTAAAATAGTCTATGATAATTACAGAGCTAAATCAATATCAAGTGGTGGAAGAGTATTGATTACGAATGGGAAAGTCAATCATGAAGGACTAGTTGATATTATATTTATATCTGTTTTAATGAAATAGGTAGTAAGGAAAATCAGGGGCAGTTAGCTGACGGGATTACAAATACAAATATCTATAGCAGTAAGGTGGAGAAATAAATGATAAATAACTTTTTAGAGTATAAAGAATTTCAGGCTTATTATGGCGAAGTTTCTCAGTTAAAAAAATCGTGATCTGGTTGAGGTTTTTAAGCGTTTGTATCCATATTGCGGTGCTGTGCTTAGCAAAAAGCACAGTTCAAACAGGCACCATACACATTTTAGATCTGGTGAGTGCATAGAACAAGATGACATTTTAATCGAACTCAAAAACAAGACCCGAAACTTTCTTGATTCTGACTAACATAACTTCACGATCCGAGCTTCCCATTATGTTTACACTGGACAAGCGTATTGTAGCAATAATGAGCAACTCGGATGACATAGGATGAGTACCATAATGAGAAGTATAACAATTTATTAAATGTTCTTTTAGTGAAGGAGATGGAAGTATGTATAATGTCGAAATTAAAAATTGTAATAATATTACTATAGGACATTTTAAAATATGTCCAGAGAAGCTAAATATCAAATATGGAATTAATGGAACTGGAAAAACAACAATTTCAAAAGCAATTGATTATTATAGTGATAATGATAAACTGCAAACGCTAAAGTCCTTTTATAGTGAGGATTCAGCCTCTATTACAATAGACCCAGCTTTCAATAATGTCTTAATTTTTGACGAAACTTTTGTAAATCAAGTGGTTTTTAAAGAAAGCGAAGTTATAGGAAAACCCTTTGAAGTGTTCATTAAAACACCAACTTATGATTCAAGAAAAGCAAGATTAGATGAACACCTAGCAACGTTAAGAAAATTAATGGAAGAAGATACTGAAGTTGTAGAACTAAGGGATAAGTTATCAAAATTACTCGGAAAGTTTACAACAACTACCAGTGGGAAACTTAGTAAAAAAGGGGCATTAGGTAGTCTCTTATCTAAAAATAATCTTTATAATATACCCTCTCAATTAGAAAATTATCGGCCATTTATTTCAAATTCAGATAACAATATAAATTGGATAGCATGGAAAACACAGGGAGATAAATTTGATACTATTGATAAGTGTCCCTTTTGTGCAGAATCACTACCTCAGACTCATGAGGAGCAAAAAAAGGTTTTTTCTCAAACATTCAAAAAGAGCGATAGCCAAAATTTGAAAGAAGTTATGGATTTATTGGAAAGTTTAGAGGTTTATCTTGCCCCCATTCAATTTAGTACGCTTATTTCCTACATAAAACAAGATACTCCTGAAGATACGATACAACTGGTTATTAGCAAGTTGTATACTGAATTTGAACTTCTTTTAAAAAAGTTTGACGCAATGATTAATTTCGGAAAAAAGCAAATTGCAGTTGCTGATATATCTACTCTTGATACCCAAATAAATAATATGGAGATACCCTCTGACCTTTTAATGTATTTTGGTGGAGAATTAATTACTGGCATAATTGGTCGAATAAATGCAAATGTTAAAATCCTCAAGTCAGAAGTCGGAAAAATCAAAGAAGAAATGGGCTCTCTAAAGGGTGTTATGCAGGCTACAATAAAGGAATCGCAAGATGATATTAACAGGTTCCTAAAAACAGCAGGCATTAATTATCACCTTGAAATACAAGCAGAGGACGAAACCAACAGTAGAACAATACTAAAGCAGTGCTTTAGCGACGTAAAAACCGATGTTTCAAATATCAGAAGCCATTTAAGCTGGGGAGAAAAAAATGCATTCGCATTAATATTATTTATGTACTATGCAAAATCGCAAAATCCAGATTTAATAATTTTAGACGATCCTATCTCATCTTTTGATAGCAATAAGAAATTTGCAATATTGCACAGACTGTTTAAAAAGGATATTGGTAAAAAGGATGTTTCTTTTGCTACAAAGACAGTCTTATTGTTAACCCATGATTTTGAACCAATTATTGACTTTGTGATTATAGGAAAACTATCGGCTGATTCTGTTACATCCTCCTTTATTTGGAATGATGGTGGAAAAGTTGATGAAGAAGAAATTGACTCTGTTTCTGACGTAAAGCTAGTTCTTACAGAGAATAAAGAAATTGCTTCAACCCCTGATATTAATGTTATAAGCCGAATTGCTGCTCTTAGAAAATGTTGTGAATTAAATAGTTGCATTGGAGAGTGGGGGTATGCTTATGAAATACTATCATGTCTTATTCATGGAAATGAAATAAAAAGAAAAATTGCAAATGAACAGTTTGAGGATATGCCGCCACAGGAAATCGAATTAGGGATCCAGCTAATAAAAGAATACATTTCTGATTTTGTTTACGAGACTTTAAAAGAGCATACATATACGCAACAAGGCATTAAGAATCTTTATCAGCAAGAGCAAAATTCTTATTTTAAACTCCAATTGTTTCGAGCCATGTGTGAGATTTGCAATAATATTAAAATGTGTCCGCAAGACAATGCGTGGTATAAATTTATTGATGAAACCTATCATATTGAAAATGATTACTTGCATTACCTAGATGTCCGGAAATTTAATATTGTACCAACGTATATAGCAAGCAAAGTTGACGAAATGATGGCTTCATTATAATTTCATTTCTAAAAAAGCAACTACATCAATTACGTTTGCTCATTCTTTGGTGGATACAAAAATGAATATTTTCAAATCATTAAACTTCCTATTATGTTTACACTGGG
>JAEZIB010000010.1 GCA_023416275.1 Bacillota bacterium
CATTTATCTTCATATAGAACACCTCCTTCCAGTGTAGTGGTAATGGATACTTTTATTAAAGCAGTAGCCAATTGTGCTACTCAGAATCAGCTTTTTGAGCAGTTAATACCGCAAAAAAAGCACGAAAAGTTATACACCCGCGGTGGTGTACCCCTTTTCGTGCTACTGTACGAAACTTAACAAATTTTATTTAGTTCTTAAACCAGCTTCATTTAATACTCTAAGCTGAAAATTTATTTGAATTCCTCGTTTATTACTTCCTTGCTTATTTCACCAGCTTTATTAATACCGCCTTTTTTCAATAAATCTAGTACATTTAATCCGGTAATTGCTTCAACACTCTCTGGAAGCTGAGAAATTATATCTGTTACATATCCTGTAATCTTAGCAGCGCCTTTTGCTTCCCCGCTATTGCCATTGTCAACAATAACAATTTTTTCAGTTTTAGCAAGAGGACTAGCTATTGCATTTGCAATCTCAGGCAGCTTTTCAATTATCATCTGAGTTACAGCTGCATCATTATACAACTTGAAAGCTTCCGCTTTCTTAGCCATAGCTGATGCCTCAGCTTCACCCTTTGCCTTAATAATCTCTACCTCAGCCATACCTTCTGCTCTCTTTGCCTTTGCCTTAGCTTCACCTTCCATCTCTATGGCACGAGATCTTGCCTCTGCAGCTGCAACTTCTCTATACTTGCTTGCATCTGCAATCTTTGTAGCTTGATAGTTATCTGCATCTGCTTGCTTTTTAATAGTTGCTTCCAATTCCTTTTCTTTTCTCAGTGCTTCCTGCTCAGCCAACTCTATTTCTTTCTGCTTCTTAGTTATCTCAACCTGCATTGCAGTCTCGGCAACTTCTTTTTTAACGATATTAGCTTGTATTTCGTAAGCAAGGTCCGCATCAGCCTTTGCTGTCTGCTGATCCTTGTTGTAGGATTGGACCTTAAGCTCTTTATTTTTGTTTTCTTCTGCAATCTTTGTTTCAGACTGTATTCTTGCAGCTTCTCCCTCTCTATTAGCCTCAGCAGTCTTTATCTTTGTTTCCTTTGTTGCTTCTGCCTCTGCAATCTGAGCGTCTCTCTTTACTTCTGCAATTCTAGGCTTTCCAAGTGCCTCTAAGTAACCGTTCTTATCAGATATGTCCTTGATAGTTAAAACCTTCAATTCAAGACCCATGCTTTGCAATTCAGTTGCTGCAACACCTTGAACGTGAGATGCGAAAGTCTCTCTATCCTTGTAAATTTCCTCAACTGTCATTTTTGAAACTATTTCACGAAGCTTACCTTCAAGTACCTGTTGAGTGGTCTTTGAAATAACACCCAGCATATAATCTAAGCCTTTTGAAGTATTAAACTGCTCTGCTGATGACAAAATAGATTCTTTATCAGACTTAACCTTAACAACTGCCACACCATCAGCAACTATTCCAACGCCCTGAGATGTAAGTGCACCATCAATTCTAATATCTATTTGCATATTTTCTAAAGAGATAACATCTATTCTTTCCAGCATTGGTATAACAATACCGCCTCCACCTGTAATAACTCTTCTGCCTCTAAAGCCTGTAACTACTAAAGCTTTATCCTGCGGTACCTTCTTGTACATGTTAAATAAGCTAATTATTAGAAATAATAGAACTACTGTAATTATAGCCGGTATTACGAAAATTGAATAATCTCCCATTTTTTTACTCCTTTTTATTTTAATTTTATAAACTTGGTATTTCACTTATGTAAAAGATATTGTCCTCTATCTTACATATAACTACTTTTTGACCTTGCTTAACAGCCTTACCCTCAATATGCTTTGAAGGTGCATTAAACCTTAACGAATTTACTGTATATGCAATAGTACCAAAGCCATCAGCAAGAATATCAGTGGTAACTTCTGCAGCAGTCCCGATTAACTTTGCTCTGGAAACATCTGAAGTATTTTCGCTTCTGTAAATAGGTTTCGCAACAAAATTGTATAACAAAACTGAACATATTATTCCTGATGCTGCCGCACAACCTAAAGTAATAATGCTCCCCCACTTAAAGTAACTCTCGCCCAATATACCTATCCCACCAAAAACAGTTAAAAAGGATACTGCAACTATTGGATTTAATATTAATGAAAACCAAGATATCACACTATGCGAAACTCCTGAACTCTCACCAACTGAATGTCCCTGCTGCCCATCAACATTTCCAACCTGGCTCCCATCAGCAGAATGCATTGCGTGACTGGCATCTGCTTGAACATGCCCACTATCTATATTTCCTTGATGCCCACCTATATCAGCTCCAAATTCACCATGTGAATGAAGCGATCCTGTAATTCCATTAATAATTAAAGAAATAACAGTATAAAATACACCTACTAAAAATACTATTACATAAAAATCAGACATGTCTTAACCTCCTCTCTAATAACCTTGTGTCAATGATTGTAATTACAAGTATTTACCACATGCACACATTATAATCTATCCCAAGAGGTTCCACAAGAATCACCGCAGCATGTTTTCATCATTATTATACTATAATTTGTTACTAAATTCACAACAAATATTAGGCTATTACGTTACTGCTATTATCTCCTGTTATCTTCGTTTTTCGCCATAGTCCATTTAGTATATACACCAGTCCACTTGGTGGGAACATTGGTACTCATCTGTAATAAGGCTTTTTGACATGTACTAAAATAATTCTATATCATTCTTCACTTTATTTAAAAAGACTATGGACAAAAATCGTCCATAGTCTTCTACATTATACCGTTTCCAAATCAAAAACTAAATTTTAAACTTTTTAATCAAACTAGATAGTTCTTCAGACATATATGCCATTTCTTTTGAAGAAGATACTATTTCTTCTGTCAAAGCTATTTGTTCTTCACTAGCTGCCGAAACACCTTCTGCATTAGCGGCAAACTCATGGCTAGTATCATTTATCTCCTGCATTGTATGCTCAAAATCATTGCTGTTTTCAGTCATTATTTTAACACTATTAGTAACATTTGCTACTATATCCTTTAGTCGTTCAGCCTGCTCATTAAGCACAGTGAAAGTTTCTCCATTCTTTTGAATGGCTTCTACACTTGAATTTACAGCTTTCATACTGTCATCCATCTTGTTAACTGCTGTGTCAACACCACTCCTTATTTCTACAATCAGTTTTGCTATCCTTCTACTGGCGTCAGAAGACTCTTCAGCCAATTTCCTAATTTCATCGGCAACAACACTGAAACCTCTTCCTGCCTCACCTGCTCTTGCTGCCTCAATTGCTGCATTTAATGCAAGCAAGTTAGTCTGTGCAGCTATACCACTAATTAATTCAATGATCTCACCTATTTGATTAGAAGTGTTCCCTAAATTGGAAATAACCCCAGAAACTCCTTCTGTATCAGCTTTAAGATTATTGATGCTTTCAACGGATTCAACAGCCGTCTTGCTCCCGATAGCAATATCATCAATCATATGTTCTGTAGTTTGCTGCATATTGTGCGTACTAGTATTAACTTCATTGATTTGACTGATTAAATCTGTCAGATTTGACAATGCCGTTTCAATCTTAGTGGATTGCTCTTCTGCACCAGAGGAAATATCAAGGATCGTGTTACCAACATCCTCCGCTGCCTTCCCAACTTGCTCACCAGATGCATATAATTCCTGCCCAGATGCAGCTACTGTATCCGATGTTTCAGTTATCTGCGTAATTATTGTTTTAAAATTCTGAATCATAGTAGCTAAAGAATTTGCTAGTTTCCCAAGCTCATCCTTTCTTTTAAGTGATTTTTCCGGAATAATAACCGTTAAATCTCCATTTGCTAATTGCTCTGCTTGCTCGGCAGCTGCAAGTATAGGTTTTGTTATTTTTCTAGAAGAAATAAAAATAACTATTGATGCAAGTAAACTACTTATCAGAATAACTCCAAATAATATTAATTCCAAAGTATTTATCTTTTCCATATATACTGAAACCGGCTTGTAAGTCAATATGTGCATGCCGTATTTGCTGCTGTCGCTATAAGCAGCTATATAATCAGTACCATCAAGGGTGAAGTAGTCAATACCTGTTTTATTAGATACGATATTATTATACAAATCCAGCAGTCCTACTTCCTTATCTTGAAAATTTAAAGCTAAAACATAATTCTGCTCTGTTGAAGAAATAACAAGTCCTTCTTTATTCAAAATAAGTGTTTTCATTTCATTTGCAGAAGAATTTATATCAATAATATTTTTAGAAACATTATTCAATTCTATAGCCATTCCTATAGTGCCTAAATGTTGGTCATTGTTTTTTATAGGAGTTACTATAGTCATAACAGGTCGTCCAGTAGTAGGTGATGCTTTTGCATCACGTATCAGTAATTTATTGGTACTTCCAATTGCTTCATTTTCAAAACCTACAGATTTCCCACCGATACCATCTGCTATAGCTTTATTTTTATACATTAAAAACAAATTCTCAAAAAGACCGTTTGCAAGCTTGAAATTATCCTGTAGATTTTTCGAAATTTTCTGTACATCTGTCTCACTTGGATTAGCAGAATTGGCAGTAGCCTGGCTTAGTGGATCAACTATACTAGGTTGCATTGCAATTGATTGAGCTTGCTTTTCCAAGTCAGACAATGCCAATTCAATTTGGTTCTTCTTTTCAGTAGCAACATTTAATAAAGAATCTCTAGCTGAGTCTCCTAAGTACCTTTGCGAAAAATAACTAGTAATAAAAAAACTTGTTACTAATGGTATTAACAAACATAGAACAGTTACTATAAAAACCCTCCAACTCAATCCTCTAAATCTACCAAGTCCTTTTTTTATCATTTGCTACCTCCTGATTATTGAAGATTATAATATAATTTACGTCAAATAAACAAAATATTGTTATGATTATTATCAGTAATTATTTATCTTAAAAGCGATTACTACAAAATTACATAAATAAGAACAATTATTTCATAGCTGCATATTTTTGCTATTACCTAATGCTTATAAAAATTATAAATATTTTATTAATCGGCTATTATTAAGCATCCAATATAATAAATTGTTGAGTTTAGACTACTATTTAATATTTAAAAATTGACAATATATAAATCGATTGTGCATGCACGTTTATTAAACCAGAAAGAGGAATCCCCCCAATCATAAAATATATTCTAATTTCCTCATTACTGCAGTTCTAAAAGCTTTCTAGAGTATGTCACTAATCTCCATTTTCACTTAACATAATTTGATTATAAGTTGCTTAATGTTTTATGTCTACTGGTATAAACTAGTACAAATTTAGATTTAGTATGCATTTTATTATAATACAGCTAATAAATATTTGACTTATATTCCTGTTTAAAACATCCCAGCAATATCTTTGATTTTCTTAAAATGCTTCTCAATATACATATCGGATTTTTCTTTACGTTTATTAACCTCATTCATGTTTTCAAAAGCTGTGGAAATCATTAGCTTAATTCTATTGAGCTGATTTACTTCGCTGGCACCAGGATCATAATCTATTGCAACTATATTGGTTCCTGGATAAACTCGTTTTAACTCCTTCATCATGCCCTTGCCTGTAACATGATTTGGAAGGCACGCAAATGGCTGCATACAGATAATGTTTTTTACTCCACTGTTTATCAGCTCAATCATTTCACCAGTTAAGAACCAACCTTCCCCTGTCTGATTACCTAAAGACAGAACTTCTGCTGCACCCTTTGCTAATTCCTGTATTTTTTCAGGTCCATGAAATCTGTTACTATTGTCTAATGCCTTTACTAAAGGACGTCTGTAAATTTCTATTGCCCTTATAGCCCCATTCCCTATTGTTTGAGATAGCTTACTTCCTGATAAATATTTGTACTTGAAATCCTGATTGTAAGCACAGTACAATATAAAGTCTATTAGTCCAGGCATTACCGCTTCTCCACCTTCAGCCTCAACCAACTCCACTACGTTGTTGTTTGCCGTAGGATGAAATTTTACCAGTATTTCACCTACCAAGCCTACTCTTGGCTTTACCTCATCAGTTATTTCAAACTCATCAAATTCCTTAACTACATTTCTGATAATTTGCTTAAATTCTCTTCTTCCTGCTGATTTAAGGGAATTTATACACACTTTTGTCCATTTTTCATACAGTGCATTTGCTGAGCCTTTAACCTTTTCGTAAGGTCTGACTTTATACAGGACATTCATAAATAAATCTCCATAAACTAAAGCCATCATTGCTTTATTTAGAAAACCAGGTGTAAACTTAAAGCCTGGGTTTTTCTCCATACCATTGGCGTTTAAAGATATAACAGGAACCTTTTCAAAGCCCGCATCCTTAAGAGCCTTCCTCAAAAAACCAATATAATTTGTAGCTCTGCAGCCTCCACCCGTTTGAGATATCATTACTGATGTATTGTCCAAGTCATATTCTCCTGACAGTAAAGCCTCCATAAGCTGTCCAATGGCAATTATTGCAGGATAACAGGCATCATTATTTACATACTTCAGTCCTACATCAGTAGCTTTATTATCAATTGATGGGAGCACTACTAAATTGTATCCTGACAACCTGAAAGCCTCCTGCAAGAATTGGAAATGCATTGGTGACATTTGAGGTGCCAAAATGGTATGATTTTTTCTCATTTCCTTTGTGAAGGGTACTCTTTTATATCTATTTTCTACTTTCTTAAGCTTAAATCCGCTTTTCTCTCTTTCAATAATTGTGGCTTTCAGAGAACGGAGTCTTATTCTTGCTGCTCCTAAGTTGTTCCCTTCATCTATTTTTAGTGTAGTGTAGATTTTAGAGTTTTCAGCTAATATTTCTTGAACCTGATCAGTTGTTACCGCATCTAGTCCGCAGCCAAAGGAATTAAGCTGTACCAGTTCCAAATTTTGCTGTGCTTTAACAAAGCTTGCACTAGCGTAAAGTCTTGAGTGATAAACCCATTGATCAACTACTCTAAGTGGTCTTTCAACCTTTCCCAAATGAGCTACTGAATCCTCAGTTAATACCGCCATTCCCAGTGAAGTTATCATCTCTGGAATACCATGATTTATCTGCGGGTCAATGTGGTAAGGTCTTCCAGCCAAAACTATTCCTTTAATGCCGCTTTTTTCTATGATTTTTAAAGCACTCTCTCCTGCCAGTCTGATGTCATTTATAAAATTCTGCTGCTCTAAATACGCCTTAGCTACACAATTTGCAATTTCTTTTTTTTCAATATTTAAAGCTTTTAGCTCATCATATAATCTTTGCACTAACCTATTTTCATTATCGAAAGGCAAAAAAGGCTTCATAAATAGTATATTTTCTTCTCTTAACACATCCATATTATTCTTAATAACCTCAGGATATGATGCCACTATAGGACAGTTAAAATGATTATCTGCCTCTTGCTGCTCTTGCTTCTCATGTGTTATGGAAGGGTAAAAAATAAATTTCACGCCTTTTTCAATTAGATTTGCAATGTGTCCGTGCACAAGTTTTGCAGGGTAGCAAACTGATTCTGATGGTATTGTTTCAATCCCCTTTTCGTACAGCTTATTTGATGACCTATCTGATAACTCAACCCTAAAACCAAGCTCAGTAAAGAAGGTAAACCAGAAAGGATAATTCTCATACATGTTCAGTACTCTTGGAATACCAACAATTCCTCTTTTTGCAGCTGATTTCTCTAGAGGTTTATAACTAAAAGTCCTATTATATTTGTACTTAAATATATTTGGAAGCAGATTTTGTTCTCTTCCTTTACCAGCACCTCTTTCACACCTATTACCAGAAATGAATTTATCACCATTAGCAAATCTGTTAATTGTCAACAAACAGTTGTTTGAGCATAAACCACATCTTGAAACCTTTGTATCAACATTGAAATCATTGATTTGACTCTCATTTAACAAATCAGAAATGGTACCCTCTTCATAGCGTTCTCTGGCAATCAAGGCTGCCCCAAAAGCTCCCATTATTCCTGCTATATCAGGTCTGACAGCCTCTCTTTCCGACAGCTTTTCAAAACTTCTGAGAACTGCATCATTATAAAAGGTACCGCCCTGTACTACTATTTTTTCTCCCATTTCCTTTGGGCTCTTCACTTTAATTACTTTAAATAGTGCATTTTTAATAACCGAATATGATAGGCCTGCTGATATATCTCCTACAGTTGCCCCTTCCTTTTGTGACTGCTTGACTCTTGAGTTCATAAATACAGTACACCTTGAGCCAAGGTCAACAGGGTTTTGTGCCTTTATAGCCTGAGCAGCAAAATCTTGAATACTCATCCCCAACGAGCTTGCAAACGTGTCCAAAAAAGAGCCACAGCCTGAAGAACAAGCCTCATTGAGAAGGATACTTTCAATATTGCCATCCTTTATTTTTAAACATTTCATATCCTGACCGCCGATATCCAGTATAAAGTCAACGCCTGGGCAGAAGAACTCTGCTGCTTTGTAGTGGGCTATTGTTTCTATTTCACCGATATCTATATTCAGCGCTGACTTTAGCAAGCCTTCTCCATAGCCTGTAACAGTTGAATTTACTATTTTGGCTTTCTCAGGTAAAACGCTGTACAGTTCTTTAAGCACCTTTATCGTTGAGTTTAGCGGGCTGCCCTCATTGCTGCCGTAGTATGAATAGAGAATTCCACCTTCATTATCTATAAGAGTTGCTTTTGTTGTAGTTGATCCAGCATCAATTCCTAAAAAACAGTTACCCTCATAGGTAGATATGTCCCTTCTCTTTACTGAGCTTTTTAGATGTCTGCTACTAAATTCTTCGTATTGTCTCTCATTTGCAAATAGAGGCTCCAGTCTGCTTGACTCAGCTGCATGTACTTCACTCAGCTTGTCTAAATTATTTAACAGCTCTTTGAATTGTATAGGCTTTTCATTAACTGATGCTAGTGCTGCTCCAATGGCAACAAATATCTGTGAATTTTCAGGAAAAACAACTTGGCTATCTTCCAGCTTTAAAGTATCTATAAATCTGTTTCTCAGCTCTGAAAGGAAATATAAGGGCCCTCCCAAAAATGCAACATTACCCTTAATTGGCCTTCCACAAGCCAAACCGCTTATTGTTTGAATAACAACTGCCTGCAATACTGACACTGCAATGTCTTCCTTTGCAACACCTTCATTTAAAAGAGGCTGAACATCTGTTTTTGCAAATACTCCACATCTTGCTGCAATTGGATAAATTGTATCATAATCTTTTGCTAATTCATTCAAGCCTGAAGCGTCTACTCTGAGCAATGCAGCCATCTGATCTATAAAAGAACCTGTTCCGCCTGCACAGGTACCATTCATTCTCTGTTCAACACCACCATTAAAATAAGTTATCTTTGCATCCTCACCGCCCAATTCAATTGCCACATCTGTTTGTGGATAAAAGGTTTTTATAGCCTTTGTTGAGGCAATAACCTCCTGGGTGAATGCTGCTCCCATGCTTTCAGCAAGACTAATTCCGCCGGAACCTGTAACAATTATTGTCAATGCTGCATCATTTATAATTTTATAGGCATCGATGAGCAATTCCTTTAGCTTATTTTTTATATCTGAAAAATGTCTTTCATATCTGCTATATATCAGTTTATTTTCATTATTTAGAATTACTACCTTAACTGTGGTAGAACCTATATCAATTCCAACATGAAGCAAACCATCAATATTTCCCATTCAATTGTCCTCCTTGGCGTCTATAATAGAAAATACAAACTAATTAAACACTGCTAGTCAATAGCACCTTTACAGGCATAATTTATGTTAACTTTTCATTCAATGCTGCTTATGTCAACAAATAAAAAGTACTTCACCAAATCATCTTAAAACACTATTATTTTTGTCAACCCCTTTAACCCCACAACCCTACACCAATATCATAGTGTTGCCTACAGGCAAAATTATTATAACGCCTAGATCTAAAATAAAATTTTTCGATTGTAGAAAAATTTCATTACATAAGCGGCATGTAAGCGAGGCGTTAGATATTCTCACCGCTTGAAAACCTAAACGGTACACGCCACTTATAGAAGTGGGGGACATTTTCTTGCCTCATTATAACAACTATAGACAATCTATAGAATAAAGAGATGTATTACTTAAATAAATCTGAATAGTTCCAACGAGATTAGAACAGTAATCCAAATAGTATTATATTAGGATATCGATTGTAATATAATTTAAATAATTCTAATGTTATCAACATATTGTAAATTAATAGTCTATATGTATATTATAATGGTTTTGTTTATCTAAACAATGAACAATTATTGTAAAATATGTAGAACATTTTACACCCTCCTTGTATTTGCATATAATTTTTAATAGTTATATCAATAGTATATGATTTTTAACTAGAATGAGAACATGATAAAAGCATTTGAGGGTAGACGAGCATAAATACCAAAAATGCATTGAACTTGATATAATTACATCAAATTCAATGCATTTTTGTTTTATTCACTCAAACTTCGCAGTTAAACATACTGTTTAAAGCCCAGTAATTTCAGGAGTTTCAGCATTATCAACGGACAGTTTTGTCAACAAACCCTTAATAATTCTACCGCACTCAATAGATTTTTATGTTCAAAGTTTGAGTTAATTATATATTGCTTACTTAAAGTATATTTTATAAGCTATTACTGCCGCCTGAGCTTTAGTAACCTTACCAATTGGGTCTATTGTCATATTCCCCATTCCGGATATTATTCCTTCTTTAATCATTGTTGCAGTGCTTTCGATAGCATATTGAGATACTTTTGCAGTATCCTTATAATTAGCAATATCTGTAATGTTTGCTTTTGTAGATACTTTATCAGCTATCATCAAAGCTTTGTGCAATATTGTCATCATTTCTTGTCTGGTAATATCAGTATCAGGGTTAAATTTATTTTGTCCTACTCCTGATATAATTCCTAGTTTCTTAGCTATTGCAATTGACTCATAATAGCTAGCATTTGCATTTACATCACTAAAGTTAGTGTCAATTGCCGCTGTCAAGCCTAAAGCTTTTATGATGTAATCAACTAACATTCCACGGGTGATATTTTGTCCTGGGTTAAATTCTCCTCCCGCTGCATCATTTATTATTCCTTTAGCTGCCATCACTTCTACTTGATTCTGTGCCCATTTAAATTTAGTTAAATCCTTATATGTTACATTATTATAAGCAACTACATATTTACTAAAATGTGTGACCTTGAAAACAACCTTATTGGTTTTTACGTCATACTTAGCATTATAAACGGCTTGCGCATTACCTTTGCTGTCAATATACCATACAACTATATGGTCAGGGTCTTTTAGTTCATCAGCTGTTGGCCTATAGTTTAATGAAATAGTAATAGGCGCTTCTATATTATTCCATGTAAAAGCTTTCCCATCCTTTTTCATTTCCAATTCAATTGCAGGTCTGTTACCTATTTTTTGTCTCATTGCATTATCAAGCTTAGATAAATCGGCACTTGTAATTGATATTGCAATATTTTTAGCACTTTTAACTTCTTCAGGCTTTAAAATATTATTTGACAATTCAAGTGTACCAAAGGTTGTAACCACCTCAAAGGTCAAATCTTTAGTTGTTGATGATACTTTGCTTGCAGGAACTTCTAAAATGTATTCATCAGCATCCTTAACTTCTTTTAATTCAACAACAACTGTTTTTACCCCATCTTTGCTGGCAGTTGCCTTTTCTAGTGCTTTTTTCAAATCTTCTTCTTCCAGCTTTGAGGTTGCTGCTTTATCGGCTACTATACCTGTAATTGTAATTTTATTATCAGTTACTACCGATGTACTGCCTGGCATTACAGGAGGAAGCATTGGGAAAGCACCTCCACCGCCAGATGATTCTGATTCAGAAGTAAATGTTAATACTGTTTCTTTACCAGCATTTGTTTTTTCAACGGCAGGAATTCGCACTCTAAGAACTACATTTCCTTTTAAATCTGGAAGTTTGCCGCTATACTTAGTCCAGTTTAATCCATCTGTACTAAATTCCATTGTATCATCAATACCGCTAACAGTGTTTGTACTATTATCTCCTGTTACCTTTGGAGCAGCAGGTCCAGGAAGTATGTCTATTATTTGATCATCCCCAGCTGGTGTTCTAAGACCTTTAATCCTAACTCTTATATCCTTTAAATCACTAATGCTACTAATTTGAGCTGGTGTAAGAACCATGTCATTTTGAGTTACCTTAAAATAAGTAGCTCCTCCATCTAAGCTAAACTCCATAATAGTGGTCGCTCCCATAAGTCTTGCTGCATTTTCACCTGAAAAGTTAAAATCAGTCTCAGGAATAAAGTCGGGTTTCGGTTCTACAATCGCTGTCAAATCTGCACTTCCATATGTATCATAATATCTTCCTGTGGATATTAATTCTTTTGCCACAATGATAGTTATCGGCAAATCATTATCATAATCCACAGTACTATTTCCTACCAAACCAATTTTCAGATGTGTATCATCTAAACGAGTAACATTGCCCTGTCTCGTACCAGCTGGAAGGCTTTGCGGATCTATTGAAACTGTTGCTCTATTAAAACTGTCCTCCCCTGTTTTGAAAACGCCATTCTTAAGTTCAACTAATATGGTTCCACCATCTTCTGCTCCTTCTATTATGCCAGAAGCATCTACTAATATTTCTGGTTCGCCCATAGTTTTTATGTATTGTGGTTCACCCCAAGCACTAGTGCTATTCACATTTACCGCTCTTACAAGATACTCATGCCTTGAATTAGCTGAGAGTCCAGTGTGTTTAAACATATTTGTGTCCGAATAATTTTCCACACCATCAGCTAATATGTAATAACCTGTTGCATCCTGTGAAGCATCCCAATTAAGAGTTATGGCTGAACCACTTGTGCTGAAATTAAAATTAGTAGGAACAGTCGGTACAACAGCACCTTCTGCTGCTGTTATGGTAAAGCTTCTAGCATCACTCCACATACCAATATCGCTGTCATTTGCTCCTGCTATCCTCCAGTAATATGTTTTTCCATTTTCTAGTTCTTCGTTTAAAATCCAAAAGAATTTATCACCTAAATAATGAATTCCATTTACTCTATCAA
>JAEZIB010000076.1 GCA_023416275.1 Bacillota bacterium
GCGGCAAAGGTGGCAAAGGCAATAGTAGCTTGAACGAAGTGAAAGCCAGCGTCTTTAGGCGCTGGCCGGTAACAAGCCCTTATAGGGCTAACACAAGCCACCCGTTTTACGGGTGGTCATGACTTTAGTTAATAAGGACTTGCGCCTACATCTTCTAAACCAAAGAAATCAAGAGCGTGTTGAATAGCTATATCCCAGAATCTCCATTCGTGTTTGTATCCATCAAGTGTTAAGTATTCAGCTTTCAATCCTATTTCATCTGCATGCTTTTTAAATACCTTTAGGTTTTCGTAAATCATAGTATCATCTTTTCCACAAGCAAACAAAAGGCGGGGGAGCTTTCCACTTCCAGCAAGCATATCAATTATGTCCCAAACATTTTCGGTAGACATAATAAACTTATCAAGACCACCTGCGTTTTCGACCATACTGAGCATTCGATGTGAAAAGGGGTTATCTTGCTGAAGATATTCCTCAGTCAGGTTGTGAAAATCTACTGGAGCAGCTGATAGAACGGCTGCTGCTGCAAATTTCTCGGGGTGGTTTACTGCAAATTTTATTGTGCCGCGTCCTCCCATAGAAAGTCCGGCAATAAAGTTATCTTCACGCTTATCAGATGCAGGAAACCAGTTGTAAACTAATGGCATTAATTCTTTTGTAAAATAATCAAACATGCTAAATCCTAGCATGCTTTTGTCCCAGTTGGAATAGTTACTGTTGAGGGCGCTTGGCATAACTACAATAAGATCTTTTTCACATGCGTATAATTCAATATTTGTTCTGCGAAGCCAATCTGTATGATCGCCAAAAGTACCATGGAGAAGCCATAGAACCTTGTACTTCTTTTTGCTTTCATAATAGTTCTTTGCTTCAATGTTGCGTGGCTTATTAGGTAATATGATACTTATTTCGTGATTTGAATTTAGATATTGACTTTCGAAATTCATTGTTACTAGAGACATGCTTATTCCTCCCATCACTTTTATAAAATAACCATTTCAAAATTTGGTATGCATAAGTATGAGCGCAAAAGCTCTACAATTTAACATAGAGTATTTGAAATGTGTATAAATTATTGCTAAAATTAAAAGTTTTAGCACATTTATTACTTGCTTACAGAATACTCTTTTAGTATTTGGTTGTCAATATTATCTATGCATGATATGCATAAAAATTAAATAGATTACAAAATTTACATGAAAAAGTGGGCGATATTAAGTGAAAATAGTCAAATTACATAAAAAAATAAGAAATTATATATAAAATATGTGCAATAGTATTGACAAGAATGTACTAAAGTAATAAGCTAATAATATATTATTGCGGTTGCTAAAATAATAAATTTTAGCAAATACCATCTGCAATATTAATAGGGTATGTTTTTGATCTGCAAGACAAAAATAGTAGACTAGATATTTAATCAGACAAACTTGTACATAAATGTGAAAAGGAGGGAACGCTAAAATATATTATTGTTGAGAGCTGATTTTTTCATTTCAGTACGGCACAAATCTTTTTACTTACAAGTGATGCAGTAAAAAAAGGAGGATAAAAAATGTTTAAGTTAAAAAGAGTACTTTATTTATTAGTGGTATTACCGATGATTCTTTCAACTTTTGCAAGTTGTGGAACCAAATCTTCAGTTGAGGACTCCAAATCGAAGGATGAACCATACACGGTGAATTTTGTTTATCATGCACCTAAGGAAGGAAATCAGGCTGAAGTAAATGAAGCTATAAACAAAATAACCCTTGAAGAGTTAAACATGAAAGTAAACTTAATTCCTATGAGTTTCGATACTTATAACCAAAAAATGCCTATATTGCTTGCATCAAAAGAACCTATGGATATTTCATTTCTCTTTACATGGAACTATGCAAGTTTTTTAGATGCAGGGTATATCGTAAATGCAGCTGACTATAAGGATTATACAAAAGACATTTACAAAACACTTGGAGAAGATGCCGAAGCAGGTTATATCGGGGACACATTACTCGGTTTTCCAATGAATAATTCGCGCTCAATGCCGTCAGGTATCTTTGTGAGAAAAGATATTTTTGATGAGTTAGGTTACAAGGAATCTGACTTTAATGTCACCACAGATGACTATTCAAGTTTTGACCAACTTACGCAAATGTTTGCTAAGATAAAAGAAAAGTATCCAACTATTACTCCGTTTGATGGACATAGAACAATGGGTGTCAATTACTCTTCTTATGTTGATGGTTTTGGTGATACTTTTGGAGTTCTAGAGAATTATGGACAGGAAATGAAAGTGACTAATTGGTTTGAGTCAAACCAGTATAAGCAATTTGCTTTATTAAATAGAAAGTGGTTTACAAGCGGTTATACATCTAAGGATATTGCTGTACAGCAAGAACTTGGGCAGGTTAAAATGAAAGCCGGCAGCTGTGCTTCGTTTTTTGCTTCATATGGACCAAATTGGCGCACAGATGTAAAGTCACAAACAGGCTATGATACTGTCCTCATCCCGGTTTCCAGCAAACTGAAATCCACATCAGTAGTGAATGGCTGTCTTAACTCTGTAATGTATCAATCTCAAAACAAGGAGAAGGCATTTGAATTCCTAAACTGGGCTTACACAAATGCTGATTTTAATAATATTCTAAATTGGGGCATTGAAGGCAGAGATTGGGTTTTGAATGCAGATGGTCAAGCAGAATATCCAGAGGGAATCACTGCTCAGAATGTAAAATATCATGAAGATTTTGGTTTTATCTATCCCAATCAGTATTTAATGTACCCATGGACAGGCAGTCCTAAAAATATTTGGGATTTGACTAAAAACTTCGATTCAGACGCAATTATTTCAAAGGCATTCGGATTCTCTTTTGATCCTGCTAGTGTTGCCAATGAAGTACAACAGTGTAATACAGTACTTGCAAAATACGAGTCCTCTATATGCTATGGTGCAGTTGATTC